>DATGKC010000071.1:0-4810 GCA_035294845.1 Planctomycetaceae bacterium
CGTCCTCGAATCGATTTCCAGTCATCGCGAGAGCGACGACCCGGATACGCCCAGCGACAACACCGGCTTCAGGCCGGTGCGCGAGTTTCCATAGACAACCTCTCAGAGACGGTTGTCAAAGGGACGGGCAGGTTGGAAAACCTACCCCACGCGTCTATAATTCGTGCCGCGTCTGAGGCAGATTTCTGCGGCTTTCAGCGCTCGTCCGATTCGTCGGCCCGGAAGGCTGACCGGCAAAAATGTTCAAGGAGCGTAAATCATGGCGGCGGTCCGGGTTGGAATTAACGGCTTTGGCAGAATCGGGCGGATCGTGTTTCGCGTCATGGCGTCGCGACCGGCGGAATTCGACGTTGTCGCGATCAACGACCTGGGAAGCCCGCAAGCCCTCGCCATGCTGCTGAAGTACGACAGCGTCCAGGGTCGGTTCCCCGGAACCGTCGAGGCCGGCGAGAATGGCCTCATTGTCAATGGGAAGAAAATTCGGATTTGCGCCGAGAAGGACCCGCGAAGTCTTCCTTGGAAGGCCGAAGCGGTGGAAGTGGCCGTCGAATCGACCGGTTTTTTCACTGCGCGGGAAAAGGACGGCAAACCGGGATACGACAGCCACCTGGCGGCCGGGGCACGCAAAGTGGTCCTGTCGGCTCCAGCGAAGGACAAGCCCGACCTGACGTGCGTGCTGGGCGTCAACGACAACCAATTGACCTCGCAGCATAAGTGCATCTCCAACGCGAGCTGCACGACGAACTGCCTGGCCCCAATGGTCAAGGTGTTGCATGAGGCGTTCGGCGTCGAAAAGGGACTGATGACGACTGTTCATGCTTATACCAACGATCAGCGCGTGGCCGATCAGTTGCACCAGGACCCGCACCGGTCCCGTGCAGCGGCAATTAATATCATTCCCACGTCGACCGGAGCGGCGAAGGCCGTGGGAGAAGTGCTGCCGGACCTCAACGGCAAACTGACCGGCATCAGCCTGCGGGTTCCGGTTCCGGCCGGCAGCATCACTGATCTGGTGGCCACACTGAAGAAAAAGGCCACTAAAGAAGAGGTCAATGGGGCAATGAAGGCGGCTGCGGGGCGGGGTTTGAAGGGGATTCTCGAATATACGGAAGACCCGATCGTCTCCAGCGACGTGATCGGCAACCCGTCGAGCTGTATTTTCGATTCGACCTGGACGACCGTTATCGGTGAAAATATGGTTAAGGTTCTGGGTTGGTACGATAACGAGTACGGCTATTCGAGCCGCACCGCCGACCTGATCGCCAAAATCGCCCGTCTCTAGAGGGGCAAATTCCGGCGAGTGGATGTTGACCCCGGCTGCCAGAGCACGCCCGTGATCGCCGCGCGCCATGCATTTTGTCTCCGTTCTTTGAGATTCGGCCCGCCGGGTGAGGCCGCAAAGGGGCCCTGCGCAAACCGATTGTGGCAAATGAGTTGCGGCATTCATCCGGTTTGCGGTGGCCTTCGGGGGACACAATTGGCTAGACGGCCCTTTGCAAAACCGTCAGAATAGAGTGGTGGATGGATGTCGGCTTTGGCCGAGTTTGACGTTTCTAACAAAGGCAACCAGGCATCTCGATGACCGGGCCGGCCGTGTTAAGCAGGCTGCTGAACGGAGGACCGTTCATCGCGCCGTCGATGCTGAAGTGCGATTTTGCCAATCTTCATCGCGAGGCGGAACTCCTGGAATCGGCGGGGGCCAGGCTCCTGCATATGGACGTGATGGATGGGCATTTCGTCCCCAATCTGACTTATGGCGCCGTCGTGATCCAGAGTCTGCGCGGGGCCACCTCTCTGCCGTTCGAAGCCCACTTGATGATTTCCGATCCCGCGAAGTACGTCGATGAGTTCCTGGGTGCGGGCTGCAACCTCATCACGTTCCACATTGAGGCGGTTTCGGAGCCGGTGAGTTTGTTGCGGCGGATTCGCGATCGGGGGGCGGCCGCCGGGCTGGCTTTTAATCCCAAAACGCCGGTCGAAGCAGTGCTTCCTTTTCTTCCCGAATGCGACCATGTGCTCGTGATGAGCGTCGAACCGGGTTTCGGGGGACAGAAATTCATGCCGTCCGTCCTGGACAAAGTGCGACGGCTGGCCAGCGAAATGGGCGAAAACCGGCTGCTGTCGATTGACGGCGGGATCGGGCCCAAGACGATTCCCGAGGCGGCCCGCGCGGGCGCCCGCGAATTTGTCGTGGGGAGCGCCATCTTTGAAACGCCAGATTACCGCGATGCGATCGAGAAAATGACGCATGCGGCCGCCGGCGCGGCGGTCTCCGCGAATTCGGAGTGAAAACAGGAATCGATGTCGCATATTATTCTGATTCGTCCGGGTTGCACTGACTTCGACGAACAGCAACGGGTCCAGGGAAACCTCGACCTTCCGCTCAGTGCGCGCGGAGAAGAACAAGTGGCGCGGCTGCTGAGCGACCTGTCGAAATGCGCCATTGACGTGATTTACACGTCGCCCTGCGAGCCGGCGCGAAGCACGGCGGCGGCCATCGGAGCCTCGCGCGGGCTGGCCGTCAAGGAAATCGCCAGCCTGCACAACGTCAATCACGGCCTGTGGCAGGGCCTGAAGGTCGAAGAGATTCGCCGGAAGCATCCCAAGGTGTTCAAGCAATGGCAGGAATCGCCCGAGGCCATTTGTCCGCCCGGCGGGGAGACGCTGGCCGAAGCCGTCGAGCGCGTCCGCAAGGCGCTGGAGCGTCCCCTCAAGAAGAAGGGAAACCTGGCTATCGTGGCTTCCGATCCGCTGGCGGCGGTGATCTGCGCGATTGTTCGCGGCACGCCGCTCGATGCGATCGCTCCGGCCTCAGCCGAAGGATGCGGCAGTTGGGAACTGCTGATCGAAAACAATTCCAAATCCCTTTCGGGAGAATTCGCCGTCTCGGCGCTGGCCGCTCTGCGCCAACATTGAAACGGCGGCCAAGGCGTGCGCGTAAGTCCGCAGGAGTCGCTTCGGATGAGTTCGGTCGACAAACAGGAAGTGGAAAGCCAGCCCGGCCGGCCGCGCCGCAAGCGCGGCGTTCCCGAAGGGCTCTGGCTGCGGTGCGACGGGTGCGGCGCCACGGTATTCCGCAAGATGGTCGATGAGCACATGGGCGTTTGTCCCGAAAGCGGCTGCGACCATCATTTTTACGTCCCCGCGCGCAAGCGCATCGAACAATTGCTCGACCAGGACAGTTTCGAAGAATGGTACGTCGATCTGGCCTCGCGCGACCCGCTGGGTTTCGCCGATCGCATCCCGTATCCCCAGCGGCTGCGCGAAGAGCAGTTGCGAACGGGGCTTGTCGAGGCGTGCATTGTGGGCCGCGGGTATCTCCGCGGGCGGCCGCTCGTTTGCGGCGTCACCGACTCGGCCTTCATCATGGGGAGCATGGGTTCGGTCGTGGGCGAGAAGCTGACGCGGGCGATCGAACAGGCCACGCGGCTGGCGCTTCCCCTGGTGATCGTCAGCGGCTCAGGGGGGGGCGCGCGGATGCACGAGGGAATTCTGTCGTTGATGCAGATGGGAAAGGTGTGCGCGGCTCTGTCGCGCTTTGACGCGGCCGGGGGGCTGTTCGTTTCGGTGCTGACCAATCCCACGATGGGGGGCGTCGCGGCCAGTTTCGCGTCACTGGGCGATATCGTGTTTGCCGAGCCCAAGGCGCTCGTCGGTTTTGCCGGCCCGCGTGTGGTGAAAGCCACCGTCAAGGACGAGCTCCCCGAGGGGTTCCAGACCAGCGAGTTCATGCTGGCGCACGGCTTCATCGATCGCATCGTCTCGCGCCCGCAATTGCGGACCGAGATTGCCCGCGTCATCGACTACTGTGCAAAATGATCGTTGCCGCATGAAATTCTTCAAGAATCTTTTCCAACCCAAAAAGCGGCTTCCCAAAACCGACATCACACGCCGCTTCGAGCTGATCGGGCGGATCGGACAGGGAAGCATGTCGCGCGTCTGGCGGGCGCGAGACACGTTGTCGGGGAAAATCGTGGCCCTCAAGGTGCTCGACAAAGACAAAACGAAACGCTTCGAGGCCCGTTTTCCCCCGGAGCTGAAAAAGCCCAGCGAGGGCGAAATCGCCCTCAAGCTCAAGCACCCGAACATCGTCCAGACCTACGAATGGGGGACGACGCGCGAAGGCGAACAGTTTCTCGTGATGGAATTTGTCGATGGACTGGGCCTCAGTTATCTCGTCGACGTGCAAAACGAAGTGATGAAAAAGCACCGGCTGTCGTTCATGATCCAGTTGGGCGAAGCCATTCGCTACTTCCACGAGCAGAAGTGGATCCACCGCGACATCTGCCCGCGGAACGTGATGGTCACCGACCGCGATCACAAAGTGAAGCTCATCGACTTCGGCCTGGTCGTTCCCAACACGGCCCCGTTCCAGGCGCCGGGCAATCGAACCGGCACGGCCAATTACATGGCCCCCGAATTGATCAAACGCCAAAAGACCGACCAGCGGATCGACGTCTTTTCGTTCGCCGTCACTTCGTTTGAAATGTTCACCAAGCGCTATCCCTGGCAGGGGGCCGAAAGCCTGGAAATGGCCCTTCAGCACATCAATAGTCCGCCGCTCGACATTCGCGAAGCGGCGCCGGAGATCGACGAGCAGGTGGCCGCCGCCATCATGAAGGGGCTGCGGACCAATCCCAGGGAGCGCTGGCCGGCGATCGACCCGATGCTGTATCAGCTTCGCGAAGCGCAGGAGCGACTATCGCCGATCAAGAGGGAAAAGAAACGAGTGCTCGATCCGATCGCGACGGAAGTAAAAAAGCCCGCGCCAAAACAGACGGCCGCGAAAGGTCCGGCCGCAGCTTCCTCG
>DATGKC010000072.1:0-2312 GCA_035294845.1 Planctomycetaceae bacterium
GTAAAAGTGTCTTCAAACATGATCTGCGACCACTTGTCGAGCAGGTTCGCGTCAGACAAAAGGTCGGTGCGAATGGCCAGCGAGCCTCCCCAGCCGATTCCAAACGCTTGCATTTGCGGGATGGCGGCCGCATTCCACAAATATCTCACCAGAGTCCCGGGGTTGTGCGCCTCGGGCATGTACCAGCGAATCCCCGTTGTGGCGCCGACGGCCGGATCGCGCATGGGGCCGACCAGTTCACGCAGCCAATTGGCGTGAGGCACGACGTCGGCGTCGACGAGCACCACGGCCCCATACGTTTCGTCGAGACTGGAAACGGCCTGGATCAGCGAGCTGATCCTCAGTCCGCAAGTCTGCCGGCGGACCTTGAGCGGTTCAATTCGGACGAACGGCGCCCGGCAGTCGCCGGCCAGGCGGTGCACCAGGTCCCACGCTGGATCCAACTCGCTATCGACCACGATCTGCACTTCGTAACGCGGATAATTCTGCGCCAGAAGTCCCTTCAGGCAACGATCGAGAAACGGGTCGGCCCCGCGCAGCGAAAGCACGACGGCGATCTTCGGGAGATCGTCTTCGATCGCAGCGCTGGCGCGAGCTGCACGTAAAAGTCGCGAAAACTGAGAGATCCAATAAAGCTGCGCGGCCAGCCAGACCGCCAACACGGCAGTCGCTGCGACACACAAGACCATCATGCGTTCACCTCGCCGGGAGCTTCAAGTCCACCGCTTGTCTTGCAAAGTCGATCTGGCATTCTCCTTGCCGCAAAACCGGGCTTTCGCATCCTTGGAAGCACTATTCGTTTCCATTCATTTTCGCCGCGCGCACTGTGTTGGCCAGCAACATGCTGATGGTCATCGGTCCCACGCCGCCGGGGACGGGAGTAATGGCCGCGGCGATTTCGCTGACTCCGCGAAAGTCGACGTCGCCCACGATGCGGTCGCCGACGCGGGTCGTTCCCACGTCGATGACGACAGCGCCGGGCTTCACCATATCGGCCGTGATTGTTTGCGCGCGGCCCAGGGCGGCCACCAGGATATCAGCCGTCCGCGTCACCGACGCCAGATCGCGCGTGCGGCTGTGACAGACGGTGACAGTCGCATCGGCGTCGGCTCCTTTTTGCAGCAAAAGCTGCGCCAGCGGCCTGCCGACCAGATCGCTGCGACCCACGATGACGACGTGCGCTCCGGGGATGCTCGCGCCGGCCTCTTTCAAAAGCTGCTGCACGCCGGCAGGAGTGCAGGGCAGATACCGGGGCCGCCCCTGCGATAATCGCCCCACGTTGTCAGGATGCAGGCAGTCGACGTCTTTGAGTGGCGCGACCGCGTCGAAAATCTTTCGCGGCCGGATTTGGACCGGCAGCGGCAGTTGCACGAGAATGCCGTGCACTCCGGCGTCGACGTTCAACTTCGCGATGACGTCGAGAAGTTCGCGCTCGCCCGTGTCAGCCGTCATTTTGACGAGCGTGCTCTTCAGCCCCGCCTTTTCACACGCAAGCTGTTTATTCTTGACGTACACCGCGCTGGCCGGATCGTCGCCGACCAGCACGGCGGCCAGATGGGCGACGATTCCGCATTTCTCCCGCAATTCGGCCGCCTCGCGCGCAATCTCGCCACGAAGTTTTTCGGCGATTTTTCGACCATCGATGATTCGTGCGGGCATGAAGTCCCACAAAATTACACGAGCGCAAGGTTCCAGGCAATGAACCACAGGGCCGCGCCGGCATAAATTGCGGCGGCATAATCGTCGGCCATGATGCCAAGTCCGCCGGAGAGCCGTTCCAGCCGGCGAACAGGCCACGGTTTCACGATGTCGAATGCCCGAAACAAAGCAAAACCCAACGCGGCCGTCGCCAGGTTGAATTGGACCGCGAGAAACACCACCGAAAACGCGGCAATCTCGTCGAACACGATCGCGGGCGGATCTTTCAAATTCATAAGCTTCGCGCCGCGGCTGCAAATGGGAACTCCGGCCGCAAAGAGCGCGACCGCCGCCGCGGCCTGCCCCCACGCCGGAAGATGTTGAAGTCCCCAGGCCAGCGGAAGACCTGCCAGGCTGCCGAACGTTCCCGGAGCAAAAGGCGCATATCCCAAGCCGAATCCGCTCGCCAGCGCCAGAACTGCTCGGTCGGCCAGAGTCACTCGAAGTCCTCGAAATATGGGCGGGGGGCGATCGTCGGAAGCACCGGCCCCAGTCGCTGTGCGTCCAATTCCTTGAATTCCTGAGAGGCGCGAGCACGAATCTCGCCCCGGTCGCTAAAGGCAGCATGATAACCCGGCGCCGCCTTCCGCCGAAACCAACAATGGCTGCGCGAT
>DATGKC010000073.1:0-2784 GCA_035294845.1 Planctomycetaceae bacterium
ACGTCGAAGTCGACCCGGAGACCGCGAAGGTCACGATCCTGCGCTACACCGCGGCTCAAGACGTCGGGACGGCGATCCATCCTTCGTATGTCGAGGGCCAGGTGCAAGGCGGAGTGGTGCAGGGGATCGGTTGGGCGCTCAACGAAGAATACGTCTACGACGCGCAGGGCCGGATGCGAAACGCCAGTTTTCTCGACTACCGCATGCCGACCTGTTACGACGTGCCGCCCATCGACCCGATTCTGGTCGAAGTTCCCAATCCGGGTCATCCCTTCGGCGTGCGGGGAGTCGGCGAGGTGCCGATCGTCCCGCCCCCGGCCGCGATCGCGAATGCGATTTATCAAGCCGCCGGCGTGCGGATGCGGCAGCTCCCCATGTCGCCGCCGCGGCTTTTGCACGAGATCCTGGCCAAACAAAACGACTCCGCCCGTTGAGCAGCCCGATGCCTCGCGTCTTCATTCCGCCCGAATTGCGCACGTTCGTCGGCGGAGTCGAATCGATCGACGTGCCGGGCAAGACGGTCCGCGAGGTGATCGACGCGCTCGACGCGCAATTTCCGGGGATCGGCCGGCATTTTCGCGACGGCGATGCGCTTCGCGGCGGGCTGTCGGTCGTGATTGACACGGACGTGAGCCCTCGCGGACTCTTGCAGAAAGTGGAGCCCCAGAGCGAGGTCCACTTTTTGTCCGCGATCGGTGGAGGCTAGCCCGCATTTCTCACCACGCAGTCCCGCTGTCGGCGAAGCGGCAGCGAGGGGGCCGTCCCAGAGCCGCGCGGGGCTGCAGGGGCTACTTGGCAATCCGCCGTAGCCGATTTCTAGGAGCCGAAGCGTGAGTTCGGGCGGGTTTTGCCGCGATGGAGGTAGTCTCGGTGCGCCTCCTCGGGTTTCGGGGCCTTCGAGCAGAGGAGTGCCTGGCTGAGGTTTGGGGAGGCGGTCGCGTTACGCGCTGGACGAGATCGGCGGCGAATTCCGCCAGGCGGTAAGTTGGTCATACACTTGGCTGAACAACTCTTGCCAAGGATAGGCTTCCGACAGCGCGATCCACACTTTCCGAACCGTCACGCGGACGACAGCACCCAGCTTCAGGAGTTTGAGGCGGATCGTGTCGGCTTGCGCGCTGGCCAAGGGCGTCCCTTTCAAACCGAACTCGCGGAGCGCTCGCAGGAGGATGTAGGCCACCGTCGAGAATGACAAGCGCAGTTGATTGGCCCGCAGCGTCCGACAGCTCGTCCGGTCGGCGAACAGGCAGAGTTGCTGTTCCTTGATACGGTTTTCCATGTCGCCGCGAGCACAGTATTCCCGTTCATACAACTCCCGGGCTGCGAACCTCTCGGCCGGAAGCGACGTCACCACGAATCGCGGATTGGCCCCTTTTTGCAGGTGCTCGGCCTTGCCGATCACCCGCCGGTCTCGGGACCAACTCTTGCGCGTCTGATATGCAAAATCCTTGAACACACGGGCGGGCTTTCCCGTCTGCTCGAAGAGTTGCTTGGCTTCGTACAGCTCTTTCCCCAGAATCCCCAGCAAACGACGGTTTTTCGCCAGTCCCAACACATACCCGACGCCCTGAGATTCGCACCACTGCATGAGTTCTTCCCGGCAGAAGCCGCTGTCTCCGCGAATCACGATCTCCACCTGGGGCCATGTCTGGCGGATGCGCGCGACAATCCGCGCCAGATGTTTCACGGCCCCCGCAGAGGCGTCGATATTCGAGGGACGCAACAGCGCCAGCAGGGGATGGTCGCCGCAGAAGATGTACAGCGGCAAGAAGCAGTAACCATCGTAGAAACCGTGGAAGAAGCGGCCCAACTGGCGACCGTGAACGGGGTCATCCGTGGCGTCGAGGTCCAGCACAATCCGCTCGGGAGCACTCGCCTGCTGGATCACAAAAGCATCCACGAGGAACTGATGGATCGCGTGCAGATTGGCCGTGATCTTCTTGTACCGGTGCGTCCCATCGGCGCCAACGGGGGTCAGCTCCAAACGGTTGAGGGTGCTCTTGCCGGCCAGGGCTTTTCCGCGGTCCCGCGGATTCTCTCGATCGTTCCCTTCCGGATCAGCCTTTCCGACGAGCGTGGCCAACAGCACGTCGTACCGCAGCCAATCGTGATCGTTGAGGTCTTCGTACCCCAGGCACAGCCCGAAGAGCCGCTGCTTCAACAAGTCGACCAACGAGTGCTCGATGCACTCCGGGTCACGATGGTCGCGGAAACAAGCCGCGAACTTCTCGGCAAATCGGAACCGATCTTCGACCTCGCGCAGCAGAAGTCCCCCTGCGTCCGACGTCACCCGCCCGCCATCAAACCGGGCCACAATCCGTCGGCTTCCAACCCGCTGGAACCCAAATCTCCGCTGGGTACAATGTGTTTCCAAGAAACCGTCTCCTCCGTGCGCTGTAAGTGTGGCTCAGCACAATCACTTACCTCGGAGGGGACGGTTTTGTTGCATCCGCGTGGTGAGAAATGCGGGCTAGACGCGAATGCCGCGGAGCCGCAGGTGCTCTTCCAGCACTTGCCGATATTCATCCACGTCGATGTCGCGTTCCGTGCAGACGAGCATCAGCGCTTCGTCCGAGCGGAAATTTCCGTCCCAATCCCTGAGCTCTTCGTCCGTCCATTTGGGGTCATATTGGCGGAGCTTTTCATCGCTCATTCGCGACAGATAGGCACGCAGCGCAACGTCGGTCTCGTCCATTGGGCTGCCGTCGGGCGCGTGTTCGTAATCGATCGGATCGGCTGCGGTCATTTCGGTACCTCTTCGCCGGAACCATGTTGTCGTGGACT
>DATGKC010000074.1:0-5877 GCA_035294845.1 Planctomycetaceae bacterium
ATCCCCCCGTGGACGGGGGGAGGGACATGCGCGCGCTCCTCGACCGAGGGACATCGCTTCGCTCGACCGCGCGATTACAACGGCGGCTGAAATCCCAGCGCCTGGAAATTGGCGAGCTCGACCACGTCGGTGATCTTGACCGCCGAGATCGCATCATAGGCGATCATCACCTTGCGCGCTCCCACCGTGTCGGGGCGATCGCGCTCCAACAGCAGGATTCCTCCCGACATCATGTACGTGATGAAGGGAATCGACTCGTTGAACGTCGTGATCACCAGTCCCCGCCGCGGCACGGTGCTGGGCCAGTTCTCGAACATCGCCCGCCAGTATTCGCCCGTGTTCATTCGGCACCGTCCTTGCGACCGTTATTTGCTCGTGACCGTTAGTATCTGGCCAGATCGGCGGCCTTTTTGAGATTCATCGCGCTGGCGACCTTTTGGGCTTCCTGAGTCATGAATCGCAATTCGCTGCCGATGGCGATGAACTGCCAACCCTGCTCGATTCGCTTTTTGGCGTCTTCGATCGTCAAAACATGCAGGCCGACCGGAGTTCCCGTTTTTTTGCCGATCGCCAGCACGCGCTGCAGCATGGCTTCGAGCTCGTCGGGTGTGGGATCGACCCCCGCGGGAGTGCGCATCTGGCGGCTCAAGTCATTGGGGCCGACGAAAATCGCGTCGACGCCGGGCAGGCTGTAAATGGCTTCGGCATTCTCGACGCCCTGGGGCGACTCGGTTTGCAGCACGACAAGAATTTCGTCGTCGGCGCGGCTGTAATATTCGCCGGTCGTCGCGTCGAAATTGATGGCGTGCAGGCCGCCGCCGATCGAGCGGTTTCCAATCGGCGGATACTTGGCGGCGGCAATCGCCGTCTTGGCCTCTTCGACCGTGTTCACCATGGGCACGACGACGCCCCATGCGCCCGAATCGAGGATGCGCTTGATGTTCTCGTGGGTCCCGCGCGGGACGCGGGCGATGGGAACGCAACCGGCTTCGGCAATGACGCCGAACAGGTTGGCCGCCTGCTCGATGCCGATCGGCGAATGCTCCATGTCGACGGTCATCCAGGAGAAGCCGACGCGGGCCAGAACGCGCGTGGCGTACATGCTTCCCAGCGACAGCCAGGTGCCGATCTGCGGTTGGCCGGCCTTGAGAGCCGGCTTGACGGGGTTGTGTTTCATGGCGAATCTTTCGGCAGCAAAGTGACGGGGCGGGCGGGTGTCAGGGGGATTGCGTCTTTCGCGGGGAAACCAGTACAACTTATGAAACCGGACGCACGGTTTCACAACTTAGTTGATCGGGGGAGCGTTTCGCAAGCATGGCTGAATTTCAGACGGTGGCTCGCGTGGGCGAGATTCCCGAAGGCGAGGGACGGGCATTTGAAGTCGCTGGAAGGCTGGTCGCGGTTTTTCTGTCGGGAGGCAATTATTCGGCGATCTACGACGTTTGCCCGCACATGGGCGCGTCGCTGGCCGCCGGTTACGTTGAAAACGGCGGCGTCACTTGCCCCTGGCATGCCTGGCGTTTTTGCGTCACCAGCGGAACGTGGCTCGACAACCCCAAGTCGAGCCTGCGGCAGGATGTCTTCGAGACTCGCATCGTGGGCGACGAGATTCAAGTTAAAGTGCCGGTCGCTTCCGCCGGTCGCCCAATGTGACCTCATTTTCCACGACGGAGACGAAATGAATGTCCTGGTCCAGTACCTTGCCATCGGGGCGGCCGGTTCCCTCGGCGCCATGTTGCGGTACGCCGTGTCGAACCTTTGCGGGCGTCTGTTTCGAACCGATTTCCCGATCGGGACGCTGGTCATCAACCTGACCGGCAGCCTCTTTCTGGGGTGGTTTCTGACGGTCATCCGCGATCGAATCACCGTTTCGGACTCGTTTCGGCTGTCGGTGGCCGTGGGATTTGTGGGCGCCTATACGACATTTTCGACGTTCGCCTTCGAATCAAATTCACTTTTGGAGGATGGCGCGGGCATCAAGGCAATTGTGAATATGCTGGGCAGTCTATTGCTGGGGCTCGTGTGCGTGCGTTTGGGCGTGTGGCTGGCAAACTGAACTCCGCGAGAAAGCGGAATGAGCATTCGAGGCGAACAGGTGCTACTGCGGGCCTACCTGCAAAGCGCAGACCGCGCCCCCCATTCGCCGACTTACGAACGATTGGTTCGCTGCGCCCGCAGCGAGGGACTTGCCGGCGCAACCGTGCTCAGGGGAAAGATGGGCCTGGGCTCGCGCGGGCTCATCAAAAGATCGGCATGGGCCATCGTCGAGCACGTCCCGATCATCGTCGAAATCGTCGATTCCGGCGAACGCATCGCGCGGTTCGTCGAGGAAACGCTGCCAAAACATATGCTCGGCGGAATGATTACGCTGGAACGGGCCAGCGTCATGATGTACCGCCAACGAATGCATGACGTGCCGAACAAACTGGCGCTCGGCGCTTTACTTGCGCCCCTGTCTACGCTGCCTCGAATCAGGCCAAGAGGTCCCATGACGATCAATGAGAACGGCGTCCTCTTGCGTGTCTTTATCGGCGACTCCGACAAATTCGAAGGGAAACCGCTCCCCGAGGCGATCGTGCAGAAAGTGCGCGAGCTGGGACTGGCCGGAGCGACGGTGCTCCGCGGCACCGAAGGTTTCGGCGCCAACAGCGTCGTGCATAAATCCTCGCTGCTGGAGATGTCCGCCGACCTGCCGGTAGTGGTCGAGATCGTCGATACCGACGAAAAGGTCAAGCTCATCCTGCCGCACCTCGAAACAATGGTCAAAGAGGGGATGATTACGATGGAATACGTGGTGATTGTCCTGTACCGGCACGATCCAGCGAGCGCGTAGCGGGTGACAGAGGCTGTCTGTCGATGACCTTCGCGAACTCGCGGTCTTTGTTCATGTGGAAGCCTCGTTGCTTTCGCATTACCCAGTCACCACTCCCACCTCACCCCTGGCCCCTCTTCCTCGAAGGAGAGAGGGGGACGAGGGATCGATCTCCCCACTCAACATGGGAGAGAGAGGGCGGAAGGTTGATCACTTGTGTGGCGATCCGTGAGAGCTTGTTGCGGCAGTCTCCGATCCCGTTTGCAATTTCGCACTCCTGCGGCCAGACTGCTGTGTGGCGAGGTCTCATTTGCCCTCTCTCAATCATCCATTGGAGGCCGGCCTCATGCACGCATCTCGAGTCTCTTGGCCCGACCGCAATGGCCCAATCCACAGGCGGGGCTTTCTTGAAGCCGCAGGCGCCGCGGCTTCGGCGAACATTTTATTGGGCCTTGCCGCGGAGTCGTCCGCCGGGTTTGCGGCTAACGACACGCTCAACGTGGCCTGCATAGGCACCGGCAGCCGCTGCCGGCATTTGATGAAATCGTTGCGCGAGATTCCCGACGTGCGGATCGCCGCGGTCTGCGATATTTTCGATGTGAATCTCGCCGAGGGGGCCAAGCTTGCCGACCCCAAGGCCGTCCAGGCGACGAATTTTCACGAGCTGTTGGCGCGGAGAGACATCGACGCCGTATTGATCGGAACCCCCGACCACTGGCACGTTCCGATGACAATCGCCGCGTGCGAGGCGGGCAAAGACGTGTACGTCGAAAAGCCACTGACCCACAATTTACAGGAAGGGGCGGCGGTCATCGAGGCTCAAAATCGGCACAAACGCATCGTGCAAGTGGGGACTCAGCAGCGGAGCATGCCCCAATTTCAGAAGGCCTACGAGATCATCCAGGCAGGCACGATCGGCAAAGTGCGCAAAGTGCATTTGACATGGAACCGCAACGCACCGCGCTTTCGCAAAGGCCCTCAGGCGGTGGACCCGAAGCAGATCGACTGGAAGTCATTTCTGGGAAACGCCCCCGAACAACCCTTCGATGAATACCGGTTCCGCCATTGGCGCTGGTTTTGGGACTTCGGAGGCGGAATTCTGACCGACCTCATGGTGCACTACA
Organism: Planctomycetaceae bacterium; assembly: GCA_035294845.1. Taxonomy (GTDB): domain Bacteria; phylum Planctomycetota; class Planctomycetia; order Planctomycetales; family Planctomycetaceae; genus JACQFH01. The sequence continues at coordinate 3,937 of DATGKC010000074.1, forward strand.
TCGACGTCGTGCACTGGTTCATGGGAGTCGAGCACCCCCTGGTGGCGACGGCGATTGGAGACTACTTCAACAGCGCCGGTCTCTGGGAAGCGCCCGACACGATTCAATGCCTCTTGCGTTATCCGAACGATTTCCAGGTGTACTTCGAGGGGACATTCGTCAACGCCCGCAACGGCGCCATGCTCGAATTCATGGGAGAAGACGCGACGTTGTATCTTGATCGCGGGCGTTACGAGGTGCATCCCGAGCGCAACAAAAAGGTTAAGCCCGAAGAACTGGTTCTTAGCAAAAATCCTCCGTATCGCGGCGCCGATTTCTACGACACGCCCGACGGCGAAATGCTGCACCTGGCCAACTGGATCGATTGCATCCGTTCGCGCAAGACACCCAACGTTCCCGCCGAAGCCGGCGTTTCCGCCGCCTCGGCAGCGCATTTGGGAAACGTTGCCTATCGAAAAAACAAGATCGCCGCGTGGGAAGACGTTTCCTGATACTTTCATTCATCTCTTGTCCGGGACGAACACCATGTCCGGTCATCGAAAATCGCGCGGCAATCCGTGGTTTAAGGTGTCGATCGTGCTCATTCCCGTGGCCGCGATCAGTACGGGAAGTCTGTTTGCCTGGTTTTTGTTTCGCACGCTTTTTGCGGATCGCCACACCGAAAGTGCTCAAAGCCAGCCTGCCGAGAACTTGCAGGGAATCGAGTCGCTCGTGCGGCGCGGCAATGCGGCCATTCCCGAATTGACCGCCATGCTGTCGAGCGCCGATCCCAAGACCCGCCGCCAGGCTCTGTTCGGCCTGTCGCGCCTGGGACCGAAGGCCGCAGAGGCGCTGCCAGCCGTGGGCGATCGGCTGTCGGATGACGACGCGAAGGTTCGCGCGATGGCATTTGCCGCATTTGAACAGATCTGCACCGACAAAGAACAGGTGGTGATCGTTGCCGCCAAGCTGTTGGGAGACGCCGATGCGGCAGTTCGAGAATCGGCCGCGAAGACGCTGGAATCCATTCCGTCGTTCCTGCCGGCCGCGAACGCAATTGCCAAAGCCGTCGCGGAAATGGTGGGCCACCGGCAGCCTGCTACCCGCATCCGTGCGGCGCAAATTCTTCATGGTCGAACCTCGGGCGATGACGCGGCGACGAACCAACTTTTGCGCGGCCTGCTGTCGGATCCGGATTTAGACGTTCGCACGAGCGCTGCGGGAATCGTGGCCGATCGAGGGGGCGGAAGTGGGGATGAAATTCGCGTCTGGTTGCGCGATTCGAACGCCGGGCTTGTCAATAAGGCGCTGGGCGCAGTTCGCTGCCTGTGCCCCGATGCCGTCCAGACGCTTCCCGAGATCCAGGCGTTGCTCGATAAGGCCGAAGGGGTCCAGTTGGATTGGGTGCTGAGCGCGTTGCGATCGCTGGGCGATACGGCGAAGCCCGCAGCCGAGAGGCTTTTGCAGCGAGTCGCCACGATGGAGCCCCGGCGTCAACTTTTGGCGAGCGATGTCTTGCTGCAAATCGGCGCCGAGCCCGGTGCGGTGACATCCCTGCTGGCGACGCTCGTCCGCAGCGGCGATGACGACATGGCCAGATACGCCGGACAACTGCTCGCGCGGGCCAGCCCGGACGAGGCTCGTCGTCAGGTCGCATTCATCGTGGCCCAAATCGGCGACGATCGCCAATGGGTCGCGCGCGAAGATCGCCGTCGCCTCCTCGAATTCACCGGAAACACCGGTTCGCAAGCCGGCGTCAACGGTTCGGCCCTGCATGCTCTCTCGGGAATGGGACCGGCCGCGGAGGAAGCCGTGCCGCTGCTGATTCGCCTGCTCGCCAGCGACGAAGAATGGGCGCAACGCGACGCGGCCGAGGCGCTGGGGGGTATCGGCCCCCCGGCCGCTTCCGCAGTTCCCGCTCTCTTGGCGCAGATCGCCAGCCTCAAGCCGGACTCGAGACAT
>DATGKC010000075.1:0-2533 GCA_035294845.1 Planctomycetaceae bacterium
CCACTTGAAACCCAGAAGCCCCCCGAAAAATCGGCCAGCAGAACGGCAATCGCAGTCTTCCCGCTGTCGCGCTCGCGGACGACCTCCACGGTCGCCGACCCCTGGTTCCTTTGATGTTGGCGGTCGGCGGGCTTGACTGCTTCCGTTTCGCGGCCACGATCTGCGCCAGCTTGCGACGCCATACGAACACCTGCCCGAATCGAGCGACCCGATGAGGCTATCCGAAAGCCTAGCTCGCCGATTCGAAAAGGCAAATCGGCAGATCGAAAGCGTCAGCGCGGCTCTTCGGTCAGGTCAATTTGCAGGTCTTTGTACTGTTCGCCGGTACAAGGGCATAATTCCAGCCGGTAGCGCAGCTCCTTTCGCATCTTATCGAGCGCCTGGTCGCGCGAAGGGGCGGTGACCTCGACGGGGCCCACTTCGGTCCCCGCGTGCCGAATCGTCCAGCCGCCGTCCTTTTGCCGCGTCATCGTGCAAGGAAAATTCATGGCGAGAGCCTTTCCGTCAGAGTGAATGGCGCGAACCAAACCTGGCTCCCATACGGTACACGACTATGGATGTGGAGTGAAATGCACAGCATGCGGGCGTCCCCATCGAGCGCATCGATGGGATCAGCGCCGCGACGCGCTGTGTGATTTCGCGATTAGCAATCTCGCTCAGCGGGTTCAATCGCACCTCCCCCCCTTAGCAAGGGGGGGCCAGGGGGGGTCGCGCGGCATGGCATTCGGCTCACATTTGCAAACTCCGCAGATAGGCGTCACGAGAGCAGCGACGGCTCGGCATTATGACACCGTATCGGAAAAAGAGTCCCGCGTTTCAAAATTTGGAACCCAGATTCGCTTGAAGGAATTTTGTGCGATGACGTGGCCACTGAGGGCGGGTACAATTTTTCACCCGACCCCCCCTGCCCCCCCTTGCTAAGGGGGGGAATGTATGCGCGATCCGTCTGCGAGAGCATGCGCCTTGCGTAAAGCGCGTTGTGGGCCCGCGATTGGACCAGGCGCCGCGTCGATCTTCAAGGCGCTCTGCCGATGTGCTATAATATAGACCCAACCAAAAAGTCGATATAAGGTTCCGCGTAGACCGGGGCCTTCCTTATCGTTGCGTCTTGCTCGACCGGGTCGCAGGCGGAGATCAAAATGCTTCAGGGAGCGGGCGATCGGAATTCGATTCACGACATGAATCGCCGGCAAATTTTGCGGCTGGGCGGCGCTTCGCTGGGACTGAATCTGGCAGGGCTCTGGCAGGCGCAAATGGCGGCGGCCGAGCAGCGTTTGGCGGCCCAATCGCCGATCAAATCGTGCATCCTTCTTTTCTACTACGGCGGCCCGAGCCATCTCGACACTTACGATCTCAAGCCCAAAGCTCCGGTCGACGTGCGCGGCGAGTTCCAATCGATTGCCACGTCGGTGCCCGGGATATCGGTCTGCGAATATCTGCCGCGCATGGCCGCGTTGATGCACAAGGTCGCCTTGGTCCGCAGCATGCACCATCAGAACCGGCTTCACGACTCGGCATCGACCGAGACGTTGACCGGACGACAGTCGCCGGTGGGAGACCGCGAGGAGTTTATCCCGATTCCGCAGTTCTATCCATGCCTTGGGGCGATGTTGAGTTACGCCTGGCGCGAGCGGCGTCTGGAGATTCCGCACGCGGCGTTGCCTTTCGTGTTTCACAACGTGATCGACGTTCCCTGCCAGGGTGGCGGATTCTTGGGAACCACTTATGACCCTTTGCAGATCGCCGTCGATATTGAAGCGAAGACCTATCGCGCCGGGGCATTGAGTCCGCCCGAGGGACATGCCGTATCGGGATTGGGCGACCGGCGCCGCCTGCTCGACGCTCTCGAAGCAGGGCCGGCCCAGGCGTCGAGCGAAGGGCGACAATGGCAGATGTTTTGCGAAAAGGCGTTTCAATTGCTGGGTTCCGAGCCGCTGCGGCGGGCCCTCGATTTGTCGCGCGAATCGCGCGAGACGCGCGAACGCTACGGGTTTGGTCCGGCGCCGATGGCCAAGGGCGAAATTGGCGGCGGAGGCAACGGCGCCGAGCTCGGCTATGCGCGGCAGATGCGGGGGCAGAACCTGCTCGTCGCGCGGCGACTGGTCGAGGCGGGAATTCCGTTCGTCAACGTGTTTGATTTCCGCCAGCAGGGTCAGAACTGGGATGCCCACCAGAAGAACTTCAATCAACACAAAACGCATCTGTTGCCGCAGGCCGACCAGAGCCTGAGCGCCCTGATCGAAGACCTCGAAGCGCGCGGCTTGCTCGACTCGACGCTGGTCGTGGCGACGGGCGAATTCGGCCGGACTCCCAAAATCAACGCCGACGGCGGGCGCGATCACTGGCCCGATTGCTACACCTTCCTCATGGCCGGAGGGGGCGTGCGCGGCGGAAGCGTGTGGGGCTCGAGCGACCGCATCGGCGCCTTTCCCGCGACCGAGCCGGTCACCCCCGCCGACCTTGCCGCCACGATTTTCTGGCGCTTCGGAATCGACCCGGCGACCGAAATCCACGATCGCACCGGCCGGCCGCA
>DATGKC010000076.1:0-3429 GCA_035294845.1 Planctomycetaceae bacterium
AAGCCGACGTATGGGCGCGTGTCGCGATTCGGCCTGGTCGCCTACGCCAGCTCGCTCGACCAGATTGGGCCGTTCGCCAATGACGTGCCCGGCGCGGCCTTGCTGCTGGAGGCGATTGCCGGTCACGACGCGAGCGATTCGACTTCGGTCGACGCGGCAGTGCCGAACTACAGCCTGACCGTCGAAGAACCCCTCGCGGGCCTTAAAATCGGCATTGCCGAAGAGCACTTTGTCAGCGGATTGGACGGCGAGGTCGAGCAGTGCATTCGTCAGGCGCTTGACGTTTATCGCTCGCTGGGCGCCCAGATCATCGACATCTCGCTTCCGCACTCCAAATATGCGGTCGCCGTCTATTACATCGTCGCCCCCTCTGAGGCCTCCAGCAATCTGGCGCGCTATGACGGCGTGCACTACGGCTATCGAACAGAAAAGTTCGAGAACATGATCGACATGTTCTGCGCCAGCCGCGGCGAAGGGTTCGGAACGGAGGTCAAACGGCGGATCATGCTGGGGACTTACGCGCTTTCAGCCGGCTATTACGATGCCTATTACCTCAAGGCCCTCAAGGTCCGGCGGCTGATCCGCAATGATTTCGACGAGGCCTTTCGCACCGTCGATGTGATCGCCTCGCCCGTGGCGCCGACCCCCGCGTTCCGAATCGGTGAATTGGTGAATGATCCCCTGGCCATGTACCTCTCCGACATCTATACCATCAGCGCGAACCTGGCAGGGCTTCCGGGAATCTCGATTCCGTCGGGCTTCAGCAAAGGCAATTTGCCCATCGGTCTGCAACTTCTGGCCTCACCTTTCGAAGAAGAGCGGCTGTTGCGCGCCGCACGCATGTTCGAGCGAGAAACCCAATGGCACACGCGCCGGCCCGACCGCTGAGACCGCCACACAAATCTTGAGCCCCAATGCCCACGACAACCACGATCATCGGTCTGGAAGTTCACGTCCAGCTTCTCACGCAGAGCAAAATTTTCTGCGGTTGTTCGGCGGCCTTCAATCCCACGCAGCCCAACGTGCAGACCTGCCCGGTTTGCCTGGGGCTTCCCGGCTCGCTGCCGGTGATGAATCGCCGGGCCTTCGAGCTGGCGGTGAAAACGGCCTTAGCCCTCAACTGCGAAATCGCCCCCTTCACCAAGTGGGACCGCAAGCAGTATTACTACCCTGATCTGCCCAAGGGATATCAGATCAGCCAATACGATCTTCCCTTCAGCGACGACGGTTGGCTCGAAATTGACGTCGACGAGAAGGGAGAGAAACGACGGGTCGGCATCATCCGCGCGCACCTCGAAGAAGACGCCGGAAAAAATATGCACGACGAGTCGGGGCGCGGGACCGACAGCCAGGTCGATCTCAACCGTTGCGGCACGCCCCTGCTGGAAATCGTCTCGCAGCCCGATCTCAGGTCTCCGGCCGAAGCCAAGCGGTATCTGGAAGAGCTCCGGCTTCTTTTGACGTACCTCAACGTTTCGGATTGCAACATGCAGGAAGGAAGCCTGCGCTGCGACGCCAACGTGAATCTGCACATCCACCAGGACGACGGCCACAAAATCGCCACGCCGATCGTCGAAGTCAAAAACCTCAACAGCTTCCGCAACGTCGAGCTGGCGCTGGAATACGAGGTCACCCGGCAATACGAGGAATGGCAAAATACCGGACGCAAATTGGGCGACGTTCCCAAAGAAACGCGCGGCTGGGACGCCGCCCGCGGAGCGACGTTTTCGCAGCGCGGCAAAGAAGAAGCCTCGGATTATCGCTATTTCCCCGATCCCGATCTGGTGCCGGTCACTGTCAGCGACGAATTTTTGGAGGCCATCCGCGCGTCGCTGTCCGAATTTCCGGCCGATCGCAGAAATCGATTGATGTCGGCCTATGGACTTTCGGACTACGCCGCCCGCGTGACGGTCGATCAGGGTGCGGCCTTCGTCGATTACTTTGAAGAGCTGGCCCGGTTGTGCCACGACGGCAAGCAGGCCTGCAATTGGGTCACGCAAGATGTGCTTCGCGAGATGAACGAACGCCACCTGGCGATCGGGCAGTTTCCGATTCGTGCCGCCGTATTGGCCAACTTGCTCGATCGCATCCACAAGAAGCAAATTACCACCAAGAGCGCTCGTGAAGTGTTTATGGAGCTGCTCGTCGAAAACCCGTCGCGCAGTCCCATTTCATCAGCCCATATCGACCAGATCATCGCCGAAAAAGGTCTCGCGCTGGTCACCGACACGGGAGAACTCGATCGGGCCATCGCGGAAGTGATCGGCAAGAACCCAAAGGCCGTCGCCGATTTCAAATCCGGCAAACAAGCCGCCGTCGGCTCATTGATCGGCCAGGTGATGAAGGCCGCCAAGGGGGCCGACCCGCAGACGGTTCGGACGATGCTCGTCGAAAAGCTGGGCGAGTGAACAGCTCAGCGGCACCGCCCTGCGGAACCGTCATCGATTACCGGCACTCCAGGGATTGCGGCGCGTCGAGGCGGAGCCTCGAGGGCAGTACGCTCCAAGGCAGAGCCTTGGAGCGAGGTCGCCGGGGCGGCGTCCCCTGAATTCAACAAACCCCCGCCCCTACTCGCGCGACACGTGCTGCAGCAACTCGTTCGGACGGCACACCTGCCCCATGTGGATCACCAGCTCGATCCGCCGCGTGTTGCGAATATCGTCCAGCGGGTTTGCCGAGAGCAGTACGATGTCGGCCGTCTTTCCCTCCGAGAGAGAACCGAGGCGTTCCTTCCCGCCCAGCGCGGCCGCATTCGTGAGTGTCGCGGCACGCAGCGCGGCCGCTTCGGGCAACCCCGATTCCACCAGCATCTCCAATTCCTGATGCAGCGAAAAACCCGGGGGCACCTGCGGTTCGGGGGAGTCGGTGCCCGCCAGCAAAGGGACGCCCGCCCGATAGAGCTTGCCCGTCAATTCCTGGAACTTGGCAAACTCGCGGCGGCGATCTTCCACCGGGCCGCCCTGCGGACAGCCCGATTGCTCAAGGTACTTCGGCCAGAACTCGCGTAGTCGCCGCGGAACCAGGGCATTATCGGGATGATTGCGAACCGCCGGCTGGTCGGGCAACAGAAGCATGTTGCGAAACACGGCCAGCGTGGGATCGACGAACGTCTTGCGCCGGGCCAGCTCGGCCACAAGCGACTCGCACATCGGGTTGCTGAGATCGAGCTGCCCGCGGTGTCCCGGCTGCCGGGCGACATCCGGCGGAATGACGTAATTGAAAACCGACCAGATGTGCTCGAGACAGTCGATGCCGTCGGCCACGGCATCTTGTGCCGAGTAACGGCCCAGGTGTGCCGTCACGATCAGCCCGCGGCGATGACTCTCTTCGATGATCGACCGGCCGACGGGTCGCTCGGTCCCGGCATAGATTTTGACAGTGGTCACGTTCCAGGGAGCCAGGTCGTCGAACAGCGCCGGCACCTTCGCC
>DATGKC010000077.1:0-4485 GCA_035294845.1 Planctomycetaceae bacterium
TGAGGTCGTCTTCGATGACGCGCTTGGCGATTTTGAAATCGACAACGAAACAACAGACTTCCATCGTTCCCGACCCTGAGCTTCCCCCATCGCAAAGTCCAAGGCCTGTCCAACCCAACGTTTCATTCATCCGAGCCTCGAGCGCAACTCGCTTGTCGAGATCTTCGGTCGTTCCCATGCCGTCGATGGCGTATTCGACCAGCAGGACGGCTCGATCGTCCAGGTCGATGGGTGCAAATCGATCCGCAAGCGGCTTGGCAAGTATCTGCTGTAGGTCATCCTCTTCGCTGAGTCTCTTATTCCGTTTGTGCTCGACCGTTTGGCCCCGCTCGCCGACTTTGCCCCAGTGCTCGACGATCTTGGCGCCGTGCACCCAAGCCTCGTGGTAATGGAGGACCCTCTTCACATGTTTGTAGAGTGTGGCCGTCATGCGTGGCGAGTACTCTGCTAATCAACGACGAACGGTACGCTTGTGTCAAACTCTGCCCGCTCGGCCGGGCTGAGCGTATCGCGCAGCACTCGAAGCGTCTCCCCGCCGACGAGCTTGCGGTTCTCGACATACATCCAGTCGCTGATCTGGGTCGGCGCGACCGTGAACTTCTGGCCCAACCTGACTGTTTTGACCGTCTCCGGGTCGTTGTTGAGGGTGCCGATGAAATTCGTGCCGTCGAAGGTCACGTCGGTCAGCCACATGTGCTCCGCATTGCCGCCGTCTGTGAACGCCATCTTGACCGAGAACGCGGACTGGCCCGGCTTGGGCGACTTGAGGGCGACAATGAATGCGTCAACGCTCGCCCGCGCCTTGTCGATCGCCGCATTCATGCGGGCGTCGTCGTTGGCCACATACGTCACTTTGTCGGCCGGTTGCTTCTCTCCGCACCCGGCGACGCTCAACAACACGGCGGCCACGATTCCGGCCCAACGACCCATCACTGCACCTCTGTCCTCGAAATTGTACAAATTTCCGCCCAATGCTACAGGGCCTGCACCGGCCGGTCAACGACTGGTCCCGATCGAAGTTGGTCAGATTGGTCGAACCGAATTTCGATTCGCGCGAGGATTGTGTAGATCGTTCCGTGTCCACCAAGTTTTGCGGTGCAACCTTACGATCCCGACAGCTTGCCCGACTTCGAGCTGCGCGCATTTGCCGGCCATTTAGGGAGATAGGCAAATCTACTTCGTTTGCAAAAAATCCCTCTGCACGAGTTCTGTTCTAATGCGTAGAATTCGTTCGCGGGAGGCGCGTGTGGTCGTCGCGGCCAAAGATCAGAAGATTTTTGTGTTGAGTCGCTCTTTCATAGCTCATCAATCCCCATGGCACATAGCAAGCATTTCTGGCGCAGGCGGCGCCTCGTTTCTTTGGGACTTTGCTTTCTCGTCCTGGCCGTCTCAGCCGCGATCGGAACGCACTCACTCCACTCGTTCGAATTCATCGGCGAGCAGCCAGACCTGCCCGATGCGCGCGTCCCCGGAGGGTCGCTGATGATCATCGGAGGCGGCGCCGTGACTCCCGAGATTCGCAGGCGTTTTGTCGAGCTGGCGGGAGGATCGCAGGCGCGCATCGTGCTGATTCCCGGCTCTGATCCCTCGCCCGAAGGTGAACAGCGGTTGCTCTCTCCCTGGCGATCGAGCGGAATATCGTCGATCGTTCTCTTGAATGCAAAAGATCGGGCGACGGCGAACGATCCCGCATTCTGCGCACCCCTCACGCTGGCGACGGGCGTATGGTTTGGCGGAGGATCCCAGGCGCTGCTCGCCGAGCGCTACGTCGATACCGCCGTGCAGCGATGCCTGCACGAGCTCTTACGCCGCAACGGAGTGGTCGGCGGATGTTCGGCCGGGGCGGCGCTGCTTTCACGAGTCATGATTCGCGACGGCGATACCACGCCGGTGGAAGCCCGAGGCCTGGACTTGATCTCCAACGCCGTCGTCGATCAGCATTTTCTGGCTCGCAACCGGCTGTGGCGGCTGGAACAAATGCTCGAGGCGCACCCCAAGCTGGTGGGCCTGGGGATCGACGAAGCCACGGCCCTCGTGATCCGCCTCAGCACATGGAGCCTGAGCGTGGTGGGAGAGTCGTATGTGGTGGCCTGCCTGCCCGCTTTGGAACATCACGCGCAGCGTATCGAAATCCTGAAGCCCGGCGATGATGTGACGCTCTCGCAGCTTCAACACGACCATTTGGCGTACCAACCCCCGGTCGATGTGACGGGCATGCTGGCATCGCACTGAGGCGAGCTTATTTCTCGCCCGTTTCGTCGTCCACTTTGGAAGCGGGCCGCATTCCCCAGCGCAAAAGCTGATCGCGCTGTCGCCGCAAGAGGTGAATGCCCCCCATCAGCACGTGAATCGCGCGGGCGAAATCGCGGAGCGAGTCGGCGTACCGCCGCTCGGCCAGGGCGGTCTTGGCCGTTTCAAACACGCGATTGTGCTCGCTCCATTAGATCGACCAGCCTTCCTCGACGGCGCTGCGCTGCAAGTTCGATTCGAGGTTGGCTAATTCGGAAACGAATTCGGGCGTGATCTTGGCCGAAGCGGTCCGGTAGGGCGTTCCGGGGGTCATGGCCGGAAATCCGGCGCGTTCAGCCGTCTCGATGCGTCGCGATCGCAGCCAGGCGACGAGCAGAATTCCAAACACGGCAAACCCCAAGGCCTCGATGAGGTTGCCTTCCAGCGTCTTGCCAAAAAGCGGGAGCGCGCGTCCGACGATGAAAGCGGTGCCGGCGAAAAACAGCGAAAGAAGCCAGCTCCAGCCATAGCGGCCGCCGCTGTCGGCGTCGCGATCGGATTCGGCCTCTTGCGGCAGCTCGGGGGGGATGGCGCCGATTCGCGCGATCACGACGGTGATGTTGTCGGGACCGCCGCGCAGATTGGCCAGATCGACGAGCAGGCGGCACGCTTCGGAAGGAGGCAGCGCGCGGGCCACGACGCCGATCTCCTCATCTTTGACCATGCTCGAAAGCCCGTCGCTGCACAATAGGTACACGTCGTTGGGGCGCGTGGGATACGGGCCTTCGGTGTCGACTTGCACCGCCGGCTGAGGACCGAGGCTGCGGGTGATGACGTTTCGCGGTTCACGGCGGAAGATTTCCTCGGGCGACATCCTTCCCTGGCGCAGCAATTCCCATTGCAGGCTGTGGTCGAACGTCAACTGCTCGATGCGATCGGCGCGAATGCGGTAGGCGCGGCTGTCTCCCACGTGGGCGATCACCGTTCCCTGGGGATACAACACGATTGACGTGCAGGTCGTCCCCATGCGCGTGAAATCGCGATTCATTTCGCCGCGGGCGTTGATCGTCGCGTTGGCCGCGACGAGGGCGGCCTTCAGCGCTTGCGGCGGATCCTGATCCTGCAATTTCTGGAAGGTGTGCGGAATCGTGTCGGCGGCGATCTTGCTGGCCAATTCGCCGACCGCGTGACCGCCCATGCCGTCGGCCACCAGGAATAAATGGCCTCGCCGATTCCAATGCTCGCGGTCGGGGGCGATTTGGACGGCGTAGGAGTCCTGATTGTTCCGGCGGCGAAAACCGACATCGCTGAGAGCGGCATATTCGACTTTCTGCTCCCAGTACATCCTGCTCTCCGGCCCCTCATCTTGCTCGTCAATAGCCGCACGATGGCACACGCTGCGGCTTGTCGCCCCATTCGCTGATCCACATAAGCTTACATTAGATTCGTCGCCGAATATACAGGTTTTTGTCTGAATTGAACTCCCCTTGGCAGGAAATGCCGTCGCCGATAAGATTCGTCGCTTTTTTTGCCGGACGGAGCGGCAGCCCCGGCTCGTCGCGCGATTTCATTCCCTCTTTCCGCTGATTTTCGGTTTACGCCCCATGATGTTTTGCCGATCACCGGATTGGGGTGAAGAGAGGCCGGCAACGCTCGGGAGTCGGCCGAAAAACCGGGTGCGCTTTGCTCGTCGAGGCCTCATTCTGCTGCTCGCGGCGGCCGGGCTCTGTTCCAGCGGATGCATGCATCGGCGGCTGACGATTCGATCTGATCCGCCGGGAGCAGCGGTCTTGGTCGATGGCGAAGAAGTGGGCTATACGCCGGTCTCGATCGACTACACGTACTACGGGACGCGCGAGATCAAGCTCATCAAAGATGGCTACAAAACGCTGACCACGCCGGTGAAGCTCTCGACCCCCTGGTACCAGGTCTTTCCGCTGGAATTCGTGACCGATAACTTCGCGCTCACGAAGATCAACGACCGGCGCGAGGTCACCTACGCGCTGGCCCCCGAACGATTGGAACCGACGCAAGACATCGAGAATCGCGCCAACGCCCTGCGTTCCGAGGCCCTGCGCACCGAAATGCCCTTTCCTGGACGTTGACCCGGGTGCGACTTCGCGTTCCCATGATCGAATTTGACGCGCCGATGGGGCAGGCGGACCAGCCTGGCGCGACGCTCGCATCGCGAAACGTTGATCCAGGGCCACCCACAGTCGGCTCGCATCAGCAAACTCCCATGAATATACTCGGAGT
>DATGKC010000078.1:0-8340 GCA_035294845.1 Planctomycetaceae bacterium
CCTGTTTGAGTTGTGCGGACTCCGTTCTTACGCCTCCGCATAATTTGAGGCATTCCCGCTTCTTTTTTCTATAGCCAACTCCGCGTGATGAGTCTCGGCGCTCACCCGTGCCCATTCGGCACGCAAATCATACCAACCTGACGCCCGCCGTAGTCGCGACCGAAGGTCTTCTGAGCGGGATGACGATGGTTGCTGACGACGCCTCAGCGACGCTCACGGAGACGTGCGGTCCCGCGGCGTGTGGCTCGGCGTGGGGAGACCATTGGTATCTACACATCGCCTTGCGGCAATCGACCCCTTGCCGCCTCGTGCGGCAGGTGAGGAGATTAAACGGCTAGACGTCGGCAGACAGCATACTTTCGGGACCCCTGCCGGCTCGCCCGGCCGGTGAACGAAATTCAGCAGCTATAGCCGGGCAATCTGATTCACCTGCCGGAACAAGCCGGCAGGGGTCTGATCCGTTTTCCATTTTCTTTCTAGCCGTCCAATCTTTCGGTCCTGCCGGGCAAGCCGGCAGGGGCCGCACTCGCGGCAGCGATGTGTAGATACCTACAACTGGCTGCCATCCATCCGGCCTGAAAGGCCGCAATAATCCAGCCCAGGGCATCGCCCTGGGAAACCGTCGAAAAATATCGGCGTCGCCCTGAATGGGCGCAAGAGAAGCGATCAATCGCGATCGCGCCATTCATCGAACTCGACCAAATGCCAGAGCAACGATTCGCAAATCATGTTGACTGCCGTCAGGAGACCCGCGCCGAACCCAGCGATTACCCAACGGGTTCGGCAGACCGGCCGATGGGGTTTTGATACAATCGGCGACGTTCGGCGATTTCCCCAAACCTCATTGGCCCGCGCGATTATTTCGGCATGTCCCTGGACCTCGCGATGCGCTGGTGCCAAAGCATGGTTCCCAATGCCGACGTGCGACGTGACATCGCTGATCTGTTTGAAAAAGCGGCAGCTCAGAAGGTCGAGGCGACCGCGCTCATCGGTTCGGACCTGACCGAACGCGGCAAGGGCTACCTGGTTCGCTGGACAGGCCACGAGCTGGTCGTCATGGAGCTCACGCGCGGCCAGCAAAAAGGCATGAATCTGCCTGCGAACGGGCTGCTGCGGCAGCTCGAGCCGCAATCTCCCGGCAGCGAGCTTCCTTCATTGGAAGTGCTGTCGCTGACTGAGATACGGCTCGAATCGCCGGATGTGTACGACGGGGCCGAGCCGCTCAACGGAAATTGCCAGTTTCGATTTGATGAAGACCAATTCGGGATCATGCATCCGTGCTCGCTGCGGGTGCGCTATTTCAAGCCCGACATCGACCGCACGATCACGGCGTTCTGGCATGCCGAGGGTCCGCTGGCTCATCCCGGCGGCCGCCTCGCATTCACGTTTACGCCGCTCTTTACGCCGAATTGCGGCCCGTTTGTCCCCGGGCCGCTTGCTCTCTTCTTTCAGTTGCTGCTCTGCCGCGATCAACGGACGATGGACGAATGCCAGCCGATCAGCAACGTGGCCGCGGCGATGGTGGAGCTTTCGTGACGCGAGCGCAGCCGCAACATGGCCGGGCCAGCCAGGACGATCGTGGCAATTGATCAGCAAGCCGGCCTGTATCGATTCGTGAGATTGCTCGGTCCGGCCCTGGTGCTGCTGGTATTGGCCGGGGCGCTCGTCCTTCTGCGCCACGAGCTCCGCCATTATCACCTCGACGACGTGCGGGCGAGCCTTAGAGCCATTCCGGCCCACCGTCTGGCGGCGTGTCTGGGCCTGACGGCGCTCAATTACATGATCTTGATCGGGTACGACCTGATCGCGGTGCGGTCGATCGGGCATTCGCTGGCCCTTGCGCGCGTGGCGCTCGCGTCGTTCGCCGGGTTCGTCACCAGCTACAACTTCGGCGCTCTCCTGGGAGGGACGCCGGTGCGCGCCCGGCTTTATTCTTCGTGGGGCATGTCGGCTGCCGAGATCGTGAGGTTGATCGTCACGATCGGCACGACGTTCTGGGTGGGCGTCTTTACGCTCGCCGGGCTCATGTTCGTGATCGATCCTTTCCCGATTCCCGAGCCCGTGCACGTGGCAATTTCCAATGTGCGTCCAATAGGCATTGTGCTCTTAATCATCGCGCTGGCGTATCTGGCATTGCCTTTGATCTGGCGCAAGCCGTTTGTTTGGCGGGGGCACGAGTTCCTGGTTCCCCGGTTCCCCATTCTGACCTTGCAAATCGGAGTCTCGGCGGCCGACCTGGTCGTGGCGGCGGCAAGCCTGTATGTCGTTCTGCCCGAATCGATGCAGCTTTCGTATCCGCAATTTTTGGGCGTGTACCTCTTGGCTGTGGTGGCCGTGATCTTCACCCATGTCCCCGGAGGGTTGGGCGTTCTGGAGCTCGTGATTCTGACGTTTGCCGCCGGAGATTCGAAACAAGAGGTGCTGGCGGCGATTCTGGCCTTCCGTGTGATCTATTACTTGCTCCCGTTGGGTGTTGCCCTGTCGCTGCTGTTGGGCCACGAATGGTGGGCCCACCGCGAACAAGCCCGAACCGTCGCGCAGCGCGCCGGCCGTGCGCTGGGGGGCATGACGCCGATGGTCGTGGCGCTGGTGACGATGCTGACCGGTGCGGTGCTGCTCTTTTCGGGGGCCGTGCCGCCGGTCCCCGCCCGTTTGCACCTCTTGCGATCGCTTTTACCTTTGCCCGCGGTCGAATTGTCGCATTTCCTGGCGAGCCTCATCGGCGGGGGATTGTTGCTGTTGGGACGCGGACTTCAGCGGCGTCTGGATGCGGCCTGGTGGGCAACCGTCGCGCTCTTGGCCGCAGGCGCGGTGTTCGCGCTGGCCAGGGGGCTCGACTATGAAGAGGCGATCGCCGCCTGCGTGGTGCTGGCGGCACTGTTCGCCTCGCGAA
The DNA here is from genome assembly GCA_035294845.1 of Planctomycetaceae bacterium. GTDB lineage: Bacteria > Planctomycetota > Planctomycetia > Planctomycetales > Planctomycetaceae > JACQFH01. The sequence continues at coordinate 2,894 of DATGKC010000078.1, forward strand.
AACGATTCTATCGCAAAGGCTCGATTCTCCATCCGTCGTGGACCAGCGGTTGGCTGGCGGCCGTCGGAATCGCTCTTTTGTGCTCGGCCTGGCTGGGATGGTTCGCGCATAAGCACGTCGAATACCGTCACGAGCTCTGGTGGCGCTTTGCCTTCGATGCCGACGCGCCCCGCTTTCTGCGCGCACAAGTCGGGGTTGCCGTGCTGCTCCTGGGATTCTCGGCTGCGCACCTGCTTTCCGGCCACGGCGCGGCGAAACCGACTCGACCACGCGCCAACGACGTTCAAGAGGCGGCCGGCATCGTGGCCCGTTCGCGCCGCACATTGGCCCATCTGGCCTTGCTGGGCGACAAGATGCTCTTGTTCAATGAGGCGCGCACCGCCTTGATCATGTATGCCATTCAGGGCCGCTCATGGATTTCAATGGGCGACCCCGTCGGCCCCGATGAAGAGGGAAATGAGCTCGTCTGGCGATTTCGCGAGCTGTGCGATCGATACGACGCCTGGCCGGTGTTCTATCAGGTCGAGGCCGAAAAGGTCACAATGTACCTCGACCAGGGATTTTCCCTGCTGAAGATCGGCGAAGAGGCCCGCGTCGATGCGTCGCAGTTTACGTTGGAAGGGGGCGCTCGCAAAGGGCTGCGAAAGAACCGCAACGCCTTACAAAAAGAGGGCTTGACGTTTGAGGTTGTGCCATGCGAGGCGGTACCGGCGCTTTTGCCCTCCCTGCGCGCCATCTCAAATGCCTGGCTTGCCGAAAAACGAATGGCCGAAAAAGGATTTTCGCTGGGATATTTTGACGAAGACTATCTGCGCAGGCATCCCTGCGCGATCGTTCGGCGCGCAGAGGAAATCATCGCCTTCGCCAACGTTTGGCTGGGGGCCGAGAAGGAAGAATTCTCGATCGACCTGATGCGCTACCGTCCCGACGGCCCGCCTGGGCTGATGGATTACCTGCTGGTCGAATTGATCTTATGGGGCCATGCACAGGGTTACCGGTGGTTCAACCTGGGGATGGCGCCTCTTTCGGGAATTGAAGCGCGGGAACCGTCGCCCTTGTGGAACAAGTTGGCCGCGCTCCTTTATCGGCACGGCGATCGGTTCTACGGCTTTGAAGGGCTGCGTGAATACAAAGACAAATTCGATCCGGTGTGGAAGGCGAAGTATCTCGTCGCGCGTGGGGGCCTCGCGCTCCCGCGGATTCTCGCCGATTTAACGGCGCTGATCGGGAGGAAACGGTAGTCGAGGCGCCCATTGAGACAATAAACGGCTTTCCCGGGCGAATGGATCACCAGTATGCGAAGAGCCGGCGGTTTTTTGCCGCTTTCGTTTTACGTGTCCCCAGATGAGGCCGCGCGAGGAAGGCCGCTATAGAGCCGCCCGCGGCGCGGTGCTATGATTTGTCTTGAAGTCACGTCCGGCTTAATGAGCCGTTTATGAACGAACCACTGAACACCGCCGAACCTCCTGTCCGTCGCTCGTCGGCCGCTCCGTTGGCGATCGGCGCGGGGCTTTTTATCGGTCTGGCGCTGCTCTTGCACTCGCAGCAGAGCGAGTTCGTTTCGACGAGCAACGTCGTTTCGCAACTCGATGAATCGGGCAAATTGCGTCCGCTGGCCGAGGTCATCGAGACGACCCGCGCCCTCAAGCTCGTCACCGTGACGATCGACTCGCGCGTGCGCACCGAGATGCGCGACGAGCGCTGGCGCGGGACGGCATCCGCTTCCGTCGAGGTTCCCGTCCGATACGTCTATGGGGTCGATCTTTCCCAGCTCGATCCCGATGCGTTCCGGCTGGGCAAGCTGCTCGGAATGTATGAAATTGCGATTCCCCACCCGGTTCGAATCGCCGCCGAGGTGGACGGCAGCCATCCGTTTGAAGAGGTCGTGGAGGTCACCGGCACGCGTTTCAAATCGCGCGCCGGCGAATACTATCTGGGACTTGCCCGCAAAGACATCTATGAGCAGGCCCGCAAGAGCACCCTGCCCAAAGAAACGTTGGATGACATCGACGCCAAGACGCGCGAACAGGTCGAGACTCTCGTGCACCGCTTCGTTGGCCCATCCGCACAGGTCCGCGTGAGATTCCAAGACCAGCCTGTGAAGTGAAGCGCCAAACCATGTCCGGCTCGCTGTTTCATTTGGCGCTAACGCTTTGGCGATGCAAGTGGGGCTTGATCCGCCTTGGCATCGCAGTCGTTCTGCTCTGGTCGCTGGTGAGCGACAATCCGTCGCGGCTCGCGCGAGTGCAGTTCAAGAGCCTTCCCGGCATCGACTATGTGGCGGAAGTTCGCAGCCTGCGCGCCCAGAAGCGATATGCCGAGGCGCAGATGGTCGCCGATGCCGGGCTTGCCGACCTTTCCGGCGCACAGCGAGAGGCTCTTTTGAGCGAACGCCAAAGCGTGCGCGCCGAGCAAGAGAGCGTCGTGCGGCGCGGCAAAGAGCTCCTGCGCGGAGCGCTCGTCGGCGAAGGCGATTCGGTCGAAGCGCTGATCGGAGCGGTCGCTGCCGATATGTTGATCGTGGGCGACATCCGCGATCTTTTGATCCAAGGGGGCCGGCTCGCCGTCGATGGCGACAGCGACGAATTGATATTGGCCTTGTCGGCGGTCGGCGTGCTCACGACGGTGATGCCCGAAGTCGACTGGATCGCCGCGTTTCTCAAGATCGCCAAGAAAGCCGGTTCCTTGAGCAAGCGGATGGTCGAGACGTTGGTCCGCGTCATCCGGCGGTCAATGGCCACCGGCCGATATGCCGACCTGTGCCGAGTCTTCGGCTCGTTTCAGGTTCTCGTCGAAAAATCGACGCCGGCGGGAGCTCTGCGTTTGCTGCGGCACATCGACGATACGAACGGCGTCGAAGCCGTCGCCGGTTTTTTGAGGCGCCAGCCTTCGGGAGCTTTCGCGCTGCACGTGGCGGGCAAGGAAGGCGTGGAAATCGTGAAATCATCGGCCCGCGGCGCCGAAGAGGCATTGGTGCTGGCCGCCCGGAAAGGGGAGCACGGGACGGCGTGGCTGCGCACAGGCGGCAGCCGCTTGTTTCGCCCGCACCCGATCGTCGGTCTTTTGAAAGGGCTTCGGAAAGGGACGATTCAGCGGGCCATCTCCCGCATCGCCGCCGAATATGATCCGTGGGGCTGGCTGGTGATTCCGGCATGCGCGGGGTGGGTCTTTCTTGAAGCGGCGTGGCTATGGCGCCGCTGGTTTCGATCGCGGCGCGCGCCGCTGGGCGCTCAGATGACGTAATCGTCCGGCATGAACACGCGGACGCGACGGGGGACGACGTAGACGGTTTCGCCGGTGGTCAGCGCCAGCTCGTTGTAACGCTCCAGCGGCAAATCGACGTTGAGCGCGATCCCGAATTCGTCGGAAACGACACGCACCTTGGCGACCGAGCCCGCCGGGTTGACCTGCAAGACGGTCGCCGGAAGGCCGGATTTGCCGTTTGGCGTGCGGTTGATGTCGAGCTCGTGCGGGCGCACATACCCCACCACGTCGCGCGATTGCGCATGGGGATACTGCGGATACTCGACTTCCATGTTGCCCAAGAGCACTTTGCCTTCCTGTGCCCGGCCGTGAAAGACGTTGACGTTTCCCAGGAAATCCATGACGAAGGGGTTTGCCGGATGATCGAACACGTGTTGCGGCGTCCCCTCTTGTTCGACGCGGCCCAGGTTCATGACGACGACTCGGTCAGACACTTCGAAGGCTTCCTCCTGATCGTGCGTGACAAACACCGTCGTTAACCGAATCTCTTCATGCAGCCGGCGCAGCCACTGCCGCAGCTCCTGGCGCACCTTCGCATCGAGCGCGCCGAACGGCTCGTCGAGCAGCAGCACGCGCGGCTGCACGGCCAGCGCTCGGGCCAGGGCGATTCGCTGCCTCTGGCCTCCCGAGAGCTGCGAAGGGAACCGCTTTTCCAGACCCTCCAGCCGCACCAATCGCAAGAGCTCGTGCACCCGCTCGGTGACCTCGGCCTTGGGCCGGCGCCTGACGCGCATTCCGAAGGCCACGTTTTCAAAGACGGTCATGTGCCGGAACAGGGCGTAATGCTGGAACACAAAGCCCACATTGCGCTCTTTGGGAGAGCGCTCGGTCACGTCTTCGTCGTGGTGCAAAATGATGCCGCTGTCTGGAGTCTCCAGTCCCGCGACGATCCGCAGCAGCGTCGTCTTGCCCGAGCCCGACGGTCCCAAGAGAGCCAAGAGCGAGCCGGTCGGCACTTCGACGCTGACGTCGTCGAGCGCGACGAAATTTCCGAAACGCTTGCTGAGATGCTTGACGGTGATGCTCATGCGGACACCTGATCGGTCACTGCCGCGGCGGCCGCTTCAATTTCCTGCCGTGTCTTGCGCTCCAGAACGACTTTGAGCGCCAGCGTGAAAAGCGCGAGAAACATGAGCAGCGACGCCAGCGCATATGAGCCGGTATTGGGGTAGGCTTGAAAGAGCTTTTCGATCCGCAGCGGTATCGTGTCGGTCTGACCGGCGATGTGCCCGGAGACCACGTACACGGCGCCGAACTCGCCGATCGCCCGGGCCGAGCACAAGATCACGCCGTAGAGCAGCCCCCATTTCACATTGGGCACGGTGACGCGCCAGAACATCTGCCAGCCGGAGGCCCCCAGGCTCACCGCGGCAGTTTCTTCGTCGGAGCCGATGGCTTCCATGACGGGGATCAGCTCGCGGGCCACGAACGGAACGGTGACGAAGGCCGTCGCCAATACGATTCCCGGCCAGGCAAAGACGATCTTGATCCCGTGCGCTTGCAGCCACGGACCAAAATACCCCTGTTGCCCGAAGAGCAGCATGAAGGTCAGGCCCACAACGACGGGCGAAATGGCGAACGGCAGGTCGATGAGCGTCGTGAGCATGGTTCGCCCGCGAAATCGGAAGCGGGCGATGGCCCACGCTGCGGCAATTCCAAACAGTACGTTCCCCGCGACCGCTGCCGGAGCGACAAACAGCGTCAGCAGCATGGCATGCCGCGTGTCGGGGTCTTCCGTGAGATAGCGGCCGTACGCCCGCCACCCATCGGCAAAAGCCTGAACGAAGACGTTGACGACGGGTATGATGATCAGAATCGCAATTGTGGCCATCGCGGCGCCGGTCAGCGCCCAACGGAGAATGGCTGGTTCCTGGTGCGCCCTTTGCCGCGGGCTCTGGGCCTTGAGCCACTGCGCGTCAACCTGCATGGCGTTGGCTCCGGCGCTCGAGCGTGTTGATGATCCCCAGCAGGATAAACGAGCTGACGAGCAGCACGACGGCGATCGCCGTGGCCTCGGCATACGACCCTTCCTCGAGTCGGTGCACGATCAAGAGCGGGGCGATTTCGGTCTTGAACGGCATGTTGCTGGAGACGAAGACCACAGACCCATATTCGCCGATGCCGCGAGCGACCGACAAGGCGAAACCCGTCAGCAATGCGGGAACGAGCGGGGGAAAGATCAC
>DATGKC010000079.1:0-5834 GCA_035294845.1 Planctomycetaceae bacterium
CGGCCAAAAACTCGCCGCGGCAGGCAAACGACAGCGCCATTCCGCTTTTGCCTTGAAACTGCGGGTCGCCGATCAGATGCGTTGCCAGGCGGACATCCATCGGATCGCCGAGTCGCTGGGGATCGAACGTGATGAACGATCCAACCGCGTCATCTTTTGCCCTTTTCAAGAATGTCCAATCGAGATTGGGGTCGGTGTACGCGGCGGGAAAGTACCAGTGATCAAGCCCGTCGAGGCCCTGCTCCATGCGATCGCTCCATGAGAGCGTCGCACGCGCCTTGCCCAATTGCGCGGGAATCGCATGGCGCAGCGGGCTCGAAAGACAAACGCCTGAGCGATAAGTCACGTTCGCGAAAGCATACAAGTCGTCCCAAGGGTCGATGAGAGGCAGGGAAGCTTCCCACACGTCGCCGCGGCGAGCGGCTTCGGTTCTCCTCCAGAATCGGGCCTGCGGCCTCTTGTCGCCGAGGGCGTAAAACAACTCCACTAGCTCGACTTCATCTCTGACATCCGGGACGGCCGTCGCCGTCGGCACTCCGGACAGGTCGAGGCCGATCCGCAGGTCGGGGGTCGCCGGCCAGGCGCGGCCATCTTTGAGGCGCCAATCCATCCATAATTGGAGATCGCGCCCTTGACGCGGTTCGATGTGGTGATTGTCGCGCGGAGTGAACGCCTGCCAAACCGGCGCCGGCACCGCTCCCAACGCTTCGTACGCCCGGTCCATCGGGCCGTGGAAATCGTTGGTCGAATTCAAGAAAAAAACCGGACAGCGAATGTAAGGCGCGTGCGCTTCGGGCGAGACGACTCGCTGAAAGAGCCGCAGGTCGTCATTCGGCTCGGCCTGGCCCCAACGCACGTTGCGGCGGTCATAATTATAGCCGCAGCCATAGATGGGGACGGCGGCTTTTACTCGCGGGTCAGAGCCGGCAACCATCCAGGTCAGCGAGCCCCCCGTGCTGATGCCGAACACGCCCAATTTCTGCCGATCGACTTGCGGATGCCGTGCCAAAAGCGTCAGCGCGCGGCGCGCGACGAGGGCCCAGTGGAACCACGACGACTCGCGCGGCGATGGACGCACTTGCAAGCCGCCTTGCGCCTGGGCCATATTGGCGCGATTGACGGGGCCCCAGTCGGTGAATTCGGTCCGATTGGCCCAGGGACCGCAATAATCGAATGAAACGCAGACGTAACGCCGCTTCACCCAGTAGGCGACCCAATCGGCCGAGGCGGTTTGTCCACCGCCGTGAATATGCAAGACGCCGGGGAGATTCTTTCCGTCGGCCGGCGCGCCTCGCAGAGCGAACACGCTGATCTTGGCCCCGTCGACGACCTCGCCGGTGAACCGGACCGCTTCAATATCAATTCCCGCGTGATCGAAGCGTCTCACGGGTTGTTCGTCGAGGGGCAGCGCCTCAGGATCGAAGTCTCGCCACAGCTCTTCGGGAGACATAATCGCCGCAGGCTCTGCGCCACGCGCGCCCGCGGCGCCCGGCATTGCCAGAATCAGCGCGAGCAGTCCTGCGGCAGACAGTACGTGCGAGCGTTCGCTTGTGGCCGCTCGACGGCGACGCTTCCGCAGAATGTTCATGAGCATCGAGACATACTATCGCACTAACGAGGCCGCCGACAATCGGCCGCCTCGCGTACTCTCGTTCCCAGGCTCCGCCTGGGAATGCCCTGCCCTCGAGGCTGCCTCGCCATGCCGGATTTAAGGTGCCTCGCCAAGTCTGTCGGCAAATTCTCGCACCGCGCAACCACGACGTGGGTGGATTGAAACGGCTATCATCAATGCAGCGCGACGTGAATCCCACGAAAGCCTACATCGCCGTGATGATGCATCCCGATGCCGGCCCAACTACAATTCTGGCATGAATACCCACACGGGCCGCTTCAGTCTCAACAATCCTGAGGAAGCTCGCGCATGACGTCGCGACGGCTTGTCGGCTATGTCTGGGCCTCGCCCGTGACGGCATGCGCTCTTCTCGTCGTGCTTGTGGGCCTGGTCACCGGAGGCCGCGTGGCAATCGTTCAGGGCGTGGTCGAGGTGCACGGGGGACTCGTCGCCTGGTTTCTGCGGCGGGGGATGCCGTGGTTCGGTCCGGCGGCGGCGATGACTTTGGGACACGTCGTTCTGGGGCGCGATCTCGAATGCCTGGAACGCAGTCGCGCCCATGAGCACGTGCACATCCGGCAGTTCGAACGGTGGGGGGCGCTCATGGTCCCGCTGTATCTGGGCGCGAGCGCCATTTGCTGGCTGCGCGGCTATGACGTCTATTTGGACAATCCGTTCGAGCGCGAGGCTTATGACGAAGACGCGAAACGCCTCATCAAGCGAGAGTCCTCGCCCACTCCCGAAACGACCGGATAATGCTTGTTTCGTCAATTCGGCCGCGCCGGTTGAGATGCTCGACGAATCCAGCCAGGGGCACATTAGGAAATGTCGGGCTGTGCTCCGATTCGATATAAGTTCCTTCGTCGGCCAAGACTTCAACAGTGAGGCTCCGACCGTCGCACCGCCAGACTTCCGGCACGCCGAGCGCCCCGTAGATTTCCATACGGTCGACAACGCTGCGGCTGATCTCGACTTCGATCACCAAATCGGGCGGAGGATCGATCGTGAGATCGATCGTGTCGCGCTCGCGCATTTGCGGTTCATGAGCGATATACCAACATTCGTCGGGCTCGAGACCTCGGCTGGAATCCTCGCGGCGGAACGTCGTGTTGCCCAGTCCGAGGATCGGGATGTTCAAGACTTCAGTAAGCACTTCCAGGAGCCGGGCGAGGAGTTTCTTGACCCGTTCGTGCTCGGCTGAAACGGTCATGATTTCAAGCTGGCCCTGGTCAAAATTGAACCGCAGGTGTCTCCCGTCCAGATCGTGAAGAAGCCGTTCGTAGGTGGACCAATCCACATCCGAAAGGATCAATCGCTGGTCGGCCGGTGAATACGCTGTGGACATTTTCTGTCTTTTGCAAAAATGTGCCGGAACGCATCCGGCAGATCATGTGTCATTCTACTGCCGTACGGGGGCCGCACCAAGTTCGAGTTTCGACAAGGAGGCCCGGAAAAATCGGCAGATCGTGCGCGCCGTTGACGCGGGTTCCCACGGTTTTTGACGGCAAAAGCAAGCGCTTGGGCTACACTTAACCAGCAAATTCAGCAAGAATGACGAAGCATGCCGCTCTCAACGCAAACCAATACGACCGACCTGCTCCACGAGCTTCTCGCCACCCGCGTGCTGATACTCGATGGGGCGATGGGGACGATGATCCAGCGGCACAAGCTGGACGAGGCCGATTTCCGCGGCAAGCAGTTCGCCGATCATCCGCGGCAGTTCGCCCTCAAGGGGTTCAACGACCTCTTGTGCCTCACGCAGCCGGAGATCGTCGGCGAAATCCACCGGCAATACTTCGAGGCCGGCGCCGACATCGTCGAGACGAATACATTCAACGCGCAGGCCATCTCGATGGAGCGTTACGGCCTCGACCCGTTCGCCTATGAGATGAACCGCGCGGCGGCCGAGCTGGCGCGGCGAGCGGCCGATGAATTTTCCGATCGAACGCCCGGGCGGCCGCGATTCGTCGCGGGGAGCATCGGCCCGACCGACCGCACCTGCTCGATCATGACCGATGTGAACAACCCCGACGCGCGGGGAACGAATTTCGACGAGCTTGTGGCGGCCTATGCCGATCAAGTGCGCGGTTTGCTCGACGGCGGCGCCGATATTCTGCTGGTCGAGACGATCTTCGACACGCTCAACGCCAAGGCTGCGTTCTTCGCCATCCAGCGTCTGTTCGACGAGGGCGCACGGCGCGTTCCGATCATGGCTTCGGTGACGTTTATTCAACCGGGTAGCAATCGCGGAGTCACCGGCCAGACGGTCGAGGCGTTCTGGAACTCGATTTCGCACGTGCCGCTCTTGAGCGTCGGCATGAACTGCGCGCTGGGACCAAAGGAGATGCGGCCCCTGATCGAAGAGCTGGCGGGAATCGCTCCCGTTTACGTGAGCGCCCATCCCAACGCGGGCCTGCCCGACCCGCTGCTCCCCACCGGATTTCCCGAAACGCCCGAAACTCTGGCCCCGCAGCTTCGCGAATGGGTCGCCAACGGCTGGCTCAACATCGTCGGCGGCTGCTGCGGGACGACGCCCGAACACATTGGGGCCATTGCCCGCAGCGTGCGCGAGTTCACTCCGCGCGTGCGGCCGTCGATTCCCGACCTCACGCGGCTTTCGGGCCTCGAGCCGCTCACCATTCGCCCCGACAGCAATTTCACGATGATCGGCGAGCGGACGAACGTCACGGGATCGAAAAAATTCGCGCGGCTGGTGCTCTCGGAGGACTACGAAGGCGCCGTTTCGGTCGCCCGCGACCAGGTGAGCGGGGGAGCCAACATTCTCGACGTCAACATGGACGAAGCGCTGCTCGACGGCGAGAAGGCTATGGCCAAATTCGTTCGTCTCATTTCGGCCGAAGACGAAATCTCCCGCATTCCCTTCATGATCGACAGCTCGAAATGGTCGGTCATCGAAGCGGGGCTCAAGTGCGTCCAGGGAAAACCGGTCGTCAATTCCATCAGCCTCAAGGAAGGGGAGGAAAAATTCCTCGAGCATGCACGGCTTGTCCGGCGGTATGGCGCGGCGGTCGTCGTGATGGCCTTCGACGAGTCGGGGCAGGCCACGTCGGTCGAACATCGCGTCCAAATTGCAGACCGCATCTACAAACTTCTCACCGAGCAGGTCGGTTTTCCCCCCAGCGACATCATCTACGATCCGAACATTCTCACCGTCGCCACCGGCATCGAAGAGCACAATCCCTACGCCGTCAACTTCTTCGAGGCCGCCCGGATCATCAAGCAGCGCTACCCGCTGATGAAGATTTCCGGCGGCGTGAGCAACGTTTCGTTCTCGCTGCGTGGGAACGACGCAGTCCGCGAAGCGATGAACTCGGCGTTTCTATACCACGCCATTCAGGCCGGCATGGATATGGGCATCGTCAATCCCACACAACTGGCCGTCTATGAAGAGATCGATAAAGAGCTCCTGGGATACGTCGAAGACGTGTTGCTCAATCGCCGAGCGGACGCGACCGAGCGTCTGGTCGACTTCGCCGAGACGGTGAAGAAAAAAGGGAGGGTCGAGGTCGCGGAAGAAGAGTGGCGGAAGGGGACCGTTGAACAACGCCTTTCGCATGCCCTCGTCAAGGGGATCGTCGATCACATCGACCAGGATACCGAGGAGGCCCGCCAGAAATATCCGGCCCCGCTCGACGTGATCCAGGGGCCGCTCATGGATGGAATGAACGTGGTGGGCGAGCTCTTCGGCGCCGGGAAGATGTTCTTGCCGCAGGTCGTCAAAAGCGCGCGTGTCATGAAGAAAGCCGTGGCCTACCTGCTTCCCTTCATGGAAGCCGAAAAGGCCAAGGCCGGCGGCCGGCAGAAGCCCCGCGCATTGATCGTGATGGCCACCGTCAAGGGCGACGTGCACGACATCGGCAAAAACATCGTGGGCGTCGTGTTGGGCTGCAACAACTACGAAGTGATCGACCTGGGGGTCATGGTTCCGTGCGAGAAGATATTGAACGTGGCTCGCGAAAAACAAGCCGATCTCATCGGCCTGAGCGGGCTCATCACCCCCTCGCTCGACGAAATGGTGCACGTCGCCAAGGAGATGGAGCGGGAGGGGTTCCAGATTCCCCTCTTGATCGGCGGCGCGACGACCAGCTCGAAGCACACCGCCGTGCGAATCGCTCCGGCATATCATCAATCGACCGTGCACGTGTTGGATGCATCGAAGTCCGTCGGCGTGGTGGGCAGCCTGATCGACCCCAACCTCAAG
>DATGKC010000080.1:0-5127 GCA_035294845.1 Planctomycetaceae bacterium
TCGGCGGCCGGACCCGGTGGCCTGGGCAAAACTCAGATCGCCGTGGAATTTGCCATTCGCGACGCGCCGAACTACGACGCGGTCTGCTGGGTCGGGGCCGATTCGCCGATGATGCTCAATGAGAACTACGCCGCTCTCGCGACGGAATTTGGTCTCGCAATCCAAGACCGAACCAGCAGACAGGAAGCGATCGAGGCCGTCCGCGCGTGGTTCGACACACACAATCGGTGGCTGTTGATTTTTGATGGCGCTCTCGGGCCCGACGATGTGGCAGAATTTCTGCCCCAAGAACCTGCCGGCCACGTCATCATCACGTCGCGCCACCCGGATTGGCACGAGCTGGCCCAGACGCTCGAAGTCTCTGTGCTGTCGCGAGCTGAATCGGCGCAGTTGCTGCTCACCCGGACGAGACAAGAAGCGCCGATTGCTTCGGCCGATTTGGCTGCCGAGCTGGGCGATCTTCCACTGGCATTGGCCCAAGCGGCCGGATACATCGCGTTGGCCAAGATTCCGGTTGCCAACTATCTCGACTTCTTCCGCAAGCGCCGCGACGAGCTTTGGAAATTGACTCCCGAACGGCAGCATTTCAACGACACGGTCGCCACGACGTGGGCTGTGGCTACGGGTCGGCTTCCCGAGCAGGTCGTCGAGCTGCTTAGGCTGTGCGCGTTTCTGGCGCCGGAGGGGATTCCATTATGGCTCTTTTCCGAACATGCAGGCGACCTTCCCGTGCAGCTTCGCTCGGCGGCCGCCAACGCCCTGCAGCGCAAGGCGTGCCTGAACGACCTTGTGGGTCATTCGCTCGCGAGCGCCACGCAGGAATTGTTGTGGATTCATCCTTTGGTGCAAGCCGTCATCGCCGGCCGGCTGTCTCTGCAAGAAACACGCCGTTCAGTGCACGGGGCGCTGCGCCTGGTGAACGCAGCCTTCAATGCGCACTCCGACGACCCGCGAACGGTCGAGGCGATTACCCATTTGCTGCCACACGCGCTGGCCGTGCTGAGAAATGCAAGCCGGCACGATATCTCGCCCGGGCTCTGCGGGCGCCTGGCCAACCGCGTGGGACAATACCTGCAGCATCACGGGCACCTCGCTGAAGCGCGGCGGCTATTGCAGGAAGCCGTCGATGCGAAACACAAGGCCTATACCGCCGATCATCCCACGCTGGCCACGAGCTATTCGAACCTCGCGGTCGTCGAGCAGGCGCTGGGGAATCTGGCAGAAGCCGAGCGCCTGCTGAGGCAAGCGCTCGACATCGATAAAAAGGCGTACGCGCTCGATCATCCGACGCTCGCCACCGGTTATTCGAACCTGGGGCTGGTCGAAAAGGCGCTGGGCAATCTGCCGGAAGCGCGACGGCTGTTGCTGTACGCGCTGGAAATCAGCCAGAAGGCCTATGCCGGCGACCATCCCGCGCTGGCCGGGTGCTATTTCAATCTGGCGGAGGCCGATTTTGATCTGGGGAACCAGCCAGAGGCCTGCGCGCACATGCGCAAGGCGTGCACGATTCGGCTGGCGCGGTTCGGCGAAAATCATCCCGCGACAAAATCAGCCGTCGATTGGCTGGTCCAGCACGATCCCGATTTCCGCGACGCAATGTGGAAGAAAGTCGAGTAGCGCCCGGCCCTCGTTCCCAGGCTCCGCCTGGGAATGCGCTGCCCCCGAGGCTCTGCCTCGACACCCGCGCCCTCGGCCCCGCCAATCACCCGCCGCGTTGCAGATACGATTTACAAGGTCGCGCCGCAGTCATAATTGATGGCTCCCATGCAATCTTCCCGGCTGCCCCCAACGAGGGCACATCTCGAAGCCCCGGGTCGCCACATCGTTAACTTGACAGTGTTGCATCATGATTGCCAACAGGCTTGCGGTGTTCTGAGAATCGTCGTCGTCGATAGTGCGCCTTCGGCGTACCTCTCGCTTTTCAACGTCTTCCCCAAGGTGCGCTGCGCGACCTTGGGCTTTGAGATGAAACCCCATTCGGGGTATGCGTCGGCGGACGGTGGAGGTTGCCGTCTGGGTTCTGCCCTGCGCCTGAAAATTGCGGAGAAAAAGGCGCAGCGACGAATGCGGATAAATACGCGAATCGGCAGTCTCATCGGGGCCGTATTCGCACCTCGTTCCCAGGCTCCGCCGGCTCCGCCTGGGAACGCGCTGCCCTCGAGGCTCTGCCTCGATAGTCCGTTGCGTTCGAAGTGGTCGCGCCCGTTGGCGCTGGGAACTCGAGGCTGTGCAACCCTCTCCGGGGTTCTGCCCTCCGCCTGAAAATTGCGGAAAAAAAGGTAGGGACGCGGATAGTTGTGTTGATGGGCATTCTCACCGAGGCCGTATTCGAGCGATCGGGGTCGCGTGATTGGACTCTCGCAGGAACTGGCGAGGCGGAGCCTCTAGGCCAGCGCGTTCTCAGGCAGGAGCCTGGGAACGAGGGTGGCACGCACAGCTTTCACCCTTTCTCATCGCGACGGGCGACCGTTACAATTTCGCCATGAGCACAAAACTGGCCAATGAAACGGCGGCAACAGGCTGGCGGCTTGGTGAGTTTCATCACCTGGGTTTGACGGTCTCTGACATCGAGCGTTCGATCGTCTTTTATCGCGATGTGTTGGGGATGACGCTGATTCGCCGTCGGCCGCACGTTGATAGCGATTATGTCGCCTCACAAACCGGCTACGAGGGCGTCGTGCTCAACGTGGCTTCGTTCAAGATTTCTCCCGAAAGCGCGCAGTCGCTCGAGGTCGTGCAGTATATGAACCATTCCGGGCCGCCCGCTGAATCCGCGACCAATCGCCCGGGCAACAGCCATTTCTGCATGACAGTGGACGACCTTCGAGCTGCTTATGCCGATCTCAAGGTTCGGGGCGTGCGTTTCAAATCCGAACCCGTCACGATCACGGCCGGCCCGAACGCCGGCGGTCTGGTGGTTTATTTCTTCGACCCCGACGGCTATACGTTGGAATTTTTCCAGCCGCCCAAGTGACGGCAGCCGTCGACTGGAAGGCGAATTCGCATGGCGGCCCGTTTTGATCTCACGAATCAAGTCGCTCTCGTCACCGGGGGAGCGCAAGGATTGGGGAAGGCTATCGCCCGAGCGCTGGGCGAACAGGGCGCCGCGCTCGCGCTCGTTGACGTGCAAGGCGAACTGGTCGCCGCCGCCGCGCTCGAATTGGCGCGCAATACGGGACGCGAAACAATCGGGCTGGCCTGTGACACGCGCAATCGGGACAAAGTGGACGATTGCGTGGCGCGCATCGACAAGCACTTCGGCCGCATCGACGTTCTCGTGAACAACGCGGGCATCCATCGCCGCGGCACGCCTACGAATTACGAACCGCGCGACCTTGACGACGTGTTCGCCGTCAATCTCGTCGGTTGCTACCACATGGCCGGGGCGGTCGGGAAAATCATGCTCAAGCAGCGGCGGGGAAGCATCATCAACGTGTCGGCCCTGGGGGGAGGGTTGGTGGGCCTGGGGCGGGGCGGCTCGATCTACGCCATGACCAAAGGGGGCATTGTGGCGCTCACGCGCGACCTGGCTGCCGAATGGGGCCGATCGGGGATTCGCGTCAATGCCGTGGCCCCGGGCTGGATTCGGACACCGATGACAGAGGCCCTGCAGAACGACCTGGCCCGGGCGAACAAAGTTTTGGTGCGCGTGCCGCTGGGCCGGTGGGGTGAGGCCGATGACGTGGCCGGCGTCGTCGCATTTCTGGCAAGCGACGCGGCGGCGTACGTGACGGGTTGCACGATTCCCATCGACGGAGGAGCGGCGAACGTGATCGCCTTGTCGATCGAACCCGGCGCGCCCTGAGCCGGGCGCTCTGGATCGCCATTTCAGTGGCTCAGGTCCCAAAACTCGCGGCCCATTCTTCGATGAGGCAAACCATGCTCGGCGGCATGACGCAACAGCAAACCATTCCCGATGAACTCCTGGGGCCGTTGGTCGATGCGACCGCCAGCCTGGGCGAACCGGCCAGACTGCGGCGCTCGTTCGCCGACGAGGGTTACGTCTTCTTGCGCGGCGTGCTCGATCGTGGAAACGTGCTGGCCGCGCGCTGCGAAGTCTTCGCCCGGCTGGCCGAGATGGAAGAGATCTTGCCGCCGGTTGAGGCGGCCATCGCCAGCGGCACGAGCCGTCGCCGGGAACTCGCTCCCGACCTGGGAGCATTCTGGAAATCGGTGAGCGAAGGCCCGCACTTGCGCCGCGTCACGCATTCATCGCGGCTTCGCGAGCTGGCGGCACTGATCTTGGACGCCCCCGCGCGCCCGCACGATTACCTCTTTCTGCGCCCCGCGCCGGTCGGTAATGCGACCAACTTGCACTATGATTTTCCGTTCTTCGCAGGAGGCGCGTCGCAGATCGTCACGTGCTGGGCGCCGCTGGGAGAAATTCCGATTTGCGATGGGCCGCTGGCGGTGATCGAGCGCTCCAACCACTTCGACGATCTCATCGAACCGATCCGCTCGATCAAATTAACGGGCGATCCACAGGCCTTCGCCGCCGCGCAAGAGGCCGCCTATCAATCGTCCGCAACCGACACGCTGGCCTTCGCCCGCTCCCGCAAAGCGCGAATTTTGACCGCGCACTTTCAACCGGGGGACATTGTGATTTTCGGCGGATTCACGATGCACGGATCGCTGGATAATCATTCGCCGCTGGGGCGCGTGCGGCTGTCGGTCGACGTGCGCTATCAACCGGCCGCCGACCGCGCCGACGATCCCCGATTTTTCGGGCCGCACCCGATCGGCGCCAAAGGCGGCAGCTACGGCGAACAGAAAGCCGCTCAGCCGCTGGGCACTCCCTGGGCCGCGCGGCAGTAGTCACTGCGCTCCGGCGAATCGACGTGCGCCCATCTGGCGCCATGTAGAGCGTGGCCGTACTGCTTCAATTTGCAGTTTTCAATTTGCAATGGCTGATTTGCAATTCTCATTCATCAGCCCGCAACCCACGGGCTGACGCCCGTGGCTCGCCTGATCAATTTGCAATTTTCAATTTGCAATTTTCAATTTGCAATGGCCGATTTGCAGCAACCGGGTCCATCGTTTGCCGGTATGGCATTCACCTCGTTTCAATGTTTGGTGCATTCAACAAACGCGAACGTGCGGCCTTGCTTGCGACACTCTGAACCCGCC
>DATGKC010000081.1:0-5086 GCA_035294845.1 Planctomycetaceae bacterium
GGAGACCGGCCACAACCGCCGGAGACCGGCCACAACTGGTAGAGACCGACCACGGCTGCTGGAGACCGACGACGGCTGCTGGAGAGGGACAACGGCTGCTGGAGGTCGGCCGACTATGATGCGGGTTTCGGAGAAACCCGCCTACACTCGGGCGAGGCCGCGCTGGAATCCAACGGCGAGTCGTCGATGTACTTCGGCGCTGCGCCCGCGCTCAGTCCGGCTCGGCAATGCCGGCTTTTCGCAGCAAATTGATGTCGTCGCATTAACGATCGAGATTCGTCATGCTCTGCTGCGCTCGACTGCGACCCACTCCGGCCCAGTAACTCTTTCAAAAACGCCCTCGCGGGCGTCGCGCGGAATCCCCGCGCGCGTGTTGATCGCCCATTTCCAGTATGGCGGTCTTTATTGTGTCCCGCGGTGAATCGACAAGACCACCTGCGACCGGCCACGCCCCCAATCCGTCCTCGCCAAAAATAGGGCCTCGTCGCCACAATTCATGGCTCTCTATTTTGACAACCGCAAAAAAGGCCTTTGCTGCGACACGAATGTTTTTGGAATTTTTCCCGGGGGCGACGCATGCCTTTGCTCAGAAAGGTGATGCGGCGTTGGAAAATTTTTTATTTTTTCAGAATTCCCACAGTCGGGGAGCAAAGGCGACGAGCCTGAATTCCAGCATGGTCAGGTCGGCGCGCTTCGGCGCCCAGAGACGCTTGCCACGCCCTTCCCTTCGTGACCTCAGTCAGGGCGTGCCACCCAATCGCGCTTCGTTCGTTGGGATGAGTCAGGGCGTGCCACGCAGCCCTGCTTCCGTCGCGACCTCGGTCAGGGCGTGGCACACAGCCGGCTCTTTCAGGTCCGTGATAGGCGCCAATCGATTCCTTGATTGCTCGACACCACAGAGGTAGCCCGACACAAGAGCGATTACGCAGGTTGGAAAACCTACGCCACGCGACTGGCTGCAAAAAGGCGCTGCGGATCGCATTGCGGGCGAAAGGGATGCGTCGATTTTTTTTGCGATCGCTCGATTTGAGCAGATTTGCACTTGTCGAAAGCTGTGGTGCGCGCAGAATTGATATATAGAGAGCTGCGCGATCAACCGTCGTGGACGCGGACGGACGCACCTTATCGTCCCGCAGCCGAAGGTGCGCGATCTTGACGAGGCGAGAGAATACTTCGCAGGTTGGGAAACCTACGCCACGGGAAGTGAAGCAAAATGCAACATCCAACGAATTTTTCAGCGTCGAGACTCGGCACACGTTGACCTTCTTTGCAAATCTTGACCTCCTTTGAACGATTCTCGATGAATATGGATGTTTTGCTTGAGCTTCTTTGAGATCTTCTTTGTGAGCTTCTTTGGCGCTTCTTTGACCTTCTTTGGATGAGTTTGCTCCCCCCGCCGCGGCACGTGCGGTACCTTGGCGTCTCGCCAGACGCTAGAATGCACAGTCGTAATTCCCTCCCCTGCGGCGAACGACCCCGAACGTTTATACGGACGACGCTGATGACCCTGCGCGGTGTTTCCTGTCTGGTTTTAATGCCGCTGAGGTTGTCGTGTTGTCGCGCCACGGTGCGAGCTCGATTGCCCGTTCACTCGCACAAGCGAGACGCTTATGCTCCGCAGCACAAGCGAGATGCTTATGCTACGGTGACCGCTGCGGCTACGGTTCTCATCGCGTGCGGCGTTGTCGCGATGGGCGGTGCGCCGCTCAACGGCGTCGAGTCGGCGGCAGGGCGCAATGTTGGCGACGTCGAATTCAACCGCGATATCCGGCCGATCCTTTCCGACAATTGCTATCAGTGCCACGGACCCGACAAGGCGCAGCGCAAGGCCGACCTGCGGTTGGATACCGAGGCCGGGGCCTTCGCCGACCTGGGCGGGCGGCGGGCGCTGCTTCCGGGCGATCTGGAGCAGAGCGAGCTGTACCAGCGCTTAACGTCCGAAGATGAAAATGAGCGGATGCCGCCGGTCAAAACCGGCAAGCGCTTGACAAAAATGCAGATCGACCTGTTTCGGCGCTGGATCGAACAGGGGGCCAAGTGGCAGAAGCACTGGGCATTTTTGCCGCCGGTCGCGTCGCGGCCGCCGGCGATCGAAAGCCCGAACTCGGCGCGGGTGCGAAACGCGATTGATGCGTTTGTCATGGCGCGGCTGGCGCGCGAGGGGCTTTCGCCCGCGCCCGAGGCCGACAAATCGACGCTGATTCGCCGCATATCGCTCGATTTGACGGGGTTGCCGCCCACGCTGGCCGAGGTGGACGCGTACCTCGCCGATCACTCTGCGAACGCATACGAAAAAGTGGTCGACCGATTGCTGGCTTCTTCCCGCTTCGGCGAAAGGATGGCGGTGCGCTGGCTCGACGGCGCGCGGTACGCCGACACCAACGGCTACCAGAGCGACGGCGAGCGATTCATGTGGCGCTGGCGCGACTGGGTGATCGAGGCCTTCAACGGCAACATGCCCTTCGACCGGTCCACCGTCGAACAGATTGCGGGAGACATGCTGCCGGACCCCACGCTCGACCAGCAGATCGCCAGCGGCTTCAACCGCAATCATCGCGGCAACGCCGAGGGGGGCATCATTCCGGAAGAATACGCGGTCGAATACGTCGTCGATCGCGTCGAGACGACGTGCACGGTGTGGCTGGGGCTGACGATGGGGTGCAGCCGCTGCCACGATCACAAGTTCGATCCGTTCCTGCAGAAGGAGTTCTATCAACTCTTCGCGTTTTTCAACAACGTCCCCGAGTATGGGCGGGCGATCAAATACGGAAACTCGCCGCCGTTCATCAAGGCCCCCACGGCCGAGCAGTCGCAGAAACTCAAAGACATCGACCGGCGACTGGCCGACGACGAGCGGGCGTTCGCGGCGCTGCTTTCCGAAATCATCGCGGCGCAGGCCGATTGGGAAAAGTCTCTCGACGCGCAGGCGCTGGCCGACTGGTCGATCACCCGCGGGCAAACAGCCTCGTTTTCGCTCGACGCGGGACTGGCGGCCTCGAGCGACGCAGCGAGTGGGCCGCGCTTCGAGAATGGCGAGCCGGCGTTTCTTCCCGGCAAGGTCGGGCAAGCGGCGCATTTCGACGGCACGCGGTTCATCAGCGCCGGCGACGTGGGAGCTTTCGGTTTTTATGACAAGTTCTCGCTGGCGGCGTGGGTCTATCCCGAGGGGCCGCGCGGCGGGACGATCGTTTCGCGAATGACCGATGCCGAGCACGCCGACGGATATTACGTGCAGCTTGAAGACGGCCGCTTGCAGGTGAGTCTCGTCAAGCGCTGGCTGGACGACGCGCTCCGCGTGGAGACCGAGTCGCCGCTGGCGCCCGATGCCTGGCAGCACGTGGTCGTGGCCTACGACGGCTCGCGGTTCGCCGCGGGAGTGCAGGTTTTTGTCGATGGCAAGCCGCAGAAGCTGAAGGTCGTGCTCGACCTGCTCAATCAGCCTTTCGACGTTAAAGAGCCGTTCCGCATCGGCGGCGGCAATGGGCCGGAAGGCCGGTTCCACGGCCTGATAGACGACGTGCGGGTCTATAGTGAAGTGCTTTCGGAAGTCGAGGCGCGGATCCTGGCGACTGCCGAAACGATTGGCGAGTTGCGCTCGATTCCGCTCGAACGTCGCACGCCTTCGCAAACGGAAAAGCTGCGGGCCTGTTTTCTCGCGCTGGCGGCGCCGGAAAAAATCCGTCAGGTGCACCAGCGCATCCAGTCGCTGCGCAGCGCGCGGGAGGATCTGCTCGACAGCCTCCCGAGCACGATGGTCATGCAGGAAATGGCCGTGCCGCGCGAGACGTTCGTCTTGGTGCGCGGCGAATACGATAAGCACGGCGAGAAGGTGGCCGGCGGCATCCCGGCGAGCCTGCCGCCGTTCGCCGGAGGCGCCCCCAACAACCGCCTGGGCCTTGCGCGCTGGCTGGTCGATCGCGAGAACCCGCTCACGGCGCGGGTGGCGGTCAATCGCTTCTGGCAGATGCTGTTTGGGACGGGACTGGTCAAAACGGTCGATGATTTTGGCGCCCAGGGAGAATGGCCCAGCCATCCGGAATTGCTCGATTGGCTGGCGGTGAAGTTCATGTCGGATTGGGACGTTAAGAATCTGTTGCGCCTGGTTGTGACGTCGGCCACATATCGGCAATCGTCCAAATGCTCGGGCGAGCTCTTGCAGCGAGATCCCGACAACCGGCTGCTGGGGCGCGGTGCGCGCTTGCGCCTCTCGGCCGAAATGGTGCGCGATCAGGCGCTGTTTGCCGGGGGCTTGCTCGTGGAAAAAATGGGGGGGCCGTCGGTCAAACCTTATCAACCGGCGGGACTGTGGAAAGAGCTGGCCGATGCCGACTATGTGCAGGACACGGGGGAAAAACTCTACCGGCGGAGCATGTACACGTTTTTCAAACGCACGGTGGCGCCGCCCACGATGATGACGTTCGATGCCGCGGGGCGCGAAACGTGCGTGGTGCGCGAGACGCGCACGAATACGCCGCTGCAAGCTCTGACGCTGATGAACGACGTGACGTTCATCGAAGCGGCGCGGGGCCTCGCGCAGCGCGTGATGGCCGAGGGGGGCGGCCATACGGAGGAGCGGCTGCGGTTGGCGTTTCGCCTGGCCACGTCGCGCCAGCCGCGCCCGCAGGAGCTGGCGCTTCTCGTCTCGGGCTGGCAAGCCCATCGCCAGCGGTTTGCGAATGACCCGGCGGCCGCCCAGAAGCTGACGAGCATCGGCCAGCTCGCACGGGGCGAACGCCTGGATGTGATCGAGCTGGCGGCGTACACGACGGTCGCGGGAATGCTTTTGAACCTGGACGAAACGATCACGAAAGAATGACGCCAACCGCCGCTACGTCCGCTGGCCTGTGGGAGAAGCACGTCATGGCAGTAGACGACGTGACGCGGAAATTGTCGCGGATATGCGAGGCGCTGAGCGCCGCGGGCATTCGGTATGCCCTGGTGGGTGGCCAGGCCGTGGCGCTGTGGGTGGCCTCCAAAGACCCGGCGGCCGTGCGCACGACGAAAGACATCGATATTCTTGTGCGGCGGGAGGATCTTCCGGCAGTGCGCAGAGCCGGCCTTTCGATCGAGATGGATTATTTCGAAG
>DATGKC010000082.1:0-8719 GCA_035294845.1 Planctomycetaceae bacterium
TTCATCGACACGCTGCTGGCCCTGTGTACGACGGTGGCCCTTCTGGCCGGGCGCATCGCGTGCCGGCGCCCGGCCATCAACCTCTGGTGGTGGTCGATTTCAGCAATGGCTTGCGGCCTTGGCGTTCTGGCCAAAGGGCCGGTGGCAGTCGTCTTGTGCGTGCCTCCGCTGCTTGCCGGGCGCTGGCTGACTGGCTGCGGCGGGATTCGCATCAAACAGGCTTTGGCCTACGCCGGAATCGTGGGACTGGTTTCGGTTCCCTGGTTTCTGCTGGTCAATGCGCGACAAAGCGGGTTTCTCGCCGACTTCTTTTGGACGCATCATTTCAATCGCTTCGTCTCGGGACTCAGTCACGCAGAACCGTGGTGGTACTATTTGCCGGTGCTGCTCGTGGGCATGCTCCCCTGCTCGATTTTATTTCCGGCGATCGCCGCATTTTTGTTCGATCGGGGGAACACAACGCGGCTTTGGCGCTCGTGGGACATCGGTTTTTTGGCATTGGCTTCGGGCTGGACATTGCTGACATTTTCACTGGCAAGCTGCAAATTGCCACCCTATCTGTTGCCGGCCGTTCCGGCGATTTGCCTGATCGTGGGCCGCGGGCTCGAGGCGATTCTCTCGGGAAAGCTCGACAACCGGTTTCTCTACTTTGTGCGACAGCGCTCGCCGCATCATCTCATCGGCATCCTCCTCTCGGCGGGCATGATTTGCGGTGCGATCGATCTTTGGATACTCGAGGGCCTGGCCGCGGGTCGGGGGGCGCACTGGGCCATTCTGGTGCTGGGCGGGACGGCCGCAGCGATCGCCTCTTGGAAGGGCCTACTCGATCGCCGGTTGAAAGCCTGGGCGGCGGCCGGCGTGCTGGCTGTCGTCTCGATGGCGGCCGCCAATCTCGATTTTTATCCCGGCGTGGCGACAAAACGTTCGAAAGTCGCCCCGGTCGTCGACCTGTGTCACTCCAAAATCGACCGGTCGACTCCCGTCGTCTGTTTCTCTCTTTCGCATGAAGCCGATTCGATGGCGTTCCGCCTGGGCGGATGCCAATTGCAGAATTACGAGTTCAGCGAGCTTGACGCGGCCGTGAGCGCGCTGAGCGGTCCAGGCGAATTCATCGTGCTGGCCAACACCACTGAAGTGCACGTGCTTCGCGAACGATTGCCCGCCGGCTTGATGTTGGCCGAGCTGGGCCAATACGAACACATTTTCGTCGGGGTCTGCAGCGCGGCGCCCCAGGCCACTGCACGGCGATAGCGGCGGCTGATCTTCATATCGAGATATCGAGTCGTCTTGTGCGCAGCCGCCGATTCGGCTATAGCGTTCCCCCTTTCAGCCTGCAATCGACGTATGGGTGATGGGAACATGGAACTCATTGTGGATGCCGCCGATCAATCTTCGAGCCCCGATGACGGCCTGCGATCAAGAGACGGCCGCCTGGCCTCGAGGGCGGCCCATATTGTGGGCCAGTCGTGGAAATGGCTGAAGTGGCCCGTCGGGTTGGGCCTATTGGCGTGGCTCTACTACAGCAATCGCGTTGCTCTGGCGCAGATCGCCGCCGCTCCCAAGAACTGGACGTTTGCCGTTTTGGCATTTGCATTGATCGGCGGCTCGAATCTGGTGACATTTGCGCGGTGGTATCTCTTAGTGCGTGCCCAGGAGTTTCCGTTCCGGCTGCGTGACGCCGTGCGCTACGGTTTTGTCGGACTGGTCACGAATTATGTCGCTCCCGGATCAGTCGGTGGCGACCTGTTCAAAGCCTGGCTTTTGGCACGAGATCAGTCGTCGCGCCGGGCGGTCGCCGTCGCCACCGTGCTGCTCGATCGGATTCTGGGTCTATTGGCCCTGTTTCTCGTGGGTGTCGTCGCCACATTGTTGCCGCATCATTTTCATGAGAGCCGTGAGCTTCAGGTGAACACCGTTCTTTTGTGGCTTGGCTCATCGGCGGGTCTTGTGGGATTGGCCCTCATGCTCATTCCGGCGACGACCCGCTGGGGCTGGGTCAATCGGCTGCCGCGGCTCCCCGGAGTCGGCCACATCGTGGGCGAATTGATCCACGGCGTGAAGCTTTATCAATCGAAGCCGTTCAAGGTGCTCGCGGCACTGGGGCTGAGCCTTGTCGGCCATGCCGGGCTGATCACTGGTTTTTACTTTTGCGCCCTATGGATGCAAAGGCCGTGGGTCCCCGATCTCACCGCGCATTTTGTGTTCATGCCCAACGCCGAATTGATCGGCGTCTTGGGGATGACCCCCGGCGGAGTCGGCACGCTGGAATTTGCCATCGAGAAGGCCTACGTCCTCTTAAAGCCCGACGCAGTTCCTGAAGACCAGGCGGATGCTGCGGGACTCATGGCGGCGATCGCCTTCCGCGTGGTGACAGTGGCCATCGCCGCGATCGGAGGGGGCTATTATCTCTCGTCGCGCCGCGAAATCTCGCAAGCCCGCAGCGCGGCCCAACATTCGACGTAGCATAAGCGTCTCGCTTGTGCGAACGATGAGGCGCTCGGTTCGCTGGAACCGCTCAAGAACTTGCGGTCGATTACGCTTCGCAACACCGACCTAACGGCCGATGGAGTGGCGCGGCTGCAAAAGGCGCTGCCCGAATGCAGATTCGACTGAACGAAGTTGAACACCTGCCATGCTGGAAAGGCGGGCGTTGGTTCTTGACGAGCAAGCGAGACGCTTGCTCTACGCGTTAGCATAAGCGTCTCGCTTGTGTGGGCGGATTGACGTGCCAGGCCTCAACGATCGACATCAGGGACTGATGCTGTCCGGATATCTGGACGCCGCAGGGTTCAACGCGGGCGCGGCGCCGCCCGTCCCGAGGATATCTTTGGTGATGGCGCTGCGCTCCTGGCTGCGGACCGGTTCGGCGCGTTGGAATTCAAAGCCGCGGGGTCGCTCGATCGCCGGGCCACTTTCACGGTCGGGCAGCGGATTGGCATACGTGTACGACTGCCGCTCGGCGCGCGGATCGCCGTAACCGAGAGTCGGCAGGCGCGTGTTTTGCGGCGTAATGCAGCCGGCCAGAAGTGCGGCGCAGCCAGCCAGGCGGATTCCCGACAAGACTCCCTTCATCGCGTCGTTCCTTTGAGTGAGCGCGGCGCCACGAAGTATCCGCAGCTTCGAGGCGGGGGCCACATACGATCGGCCTTGCGCTGGAATTGTAGGCAATCTGCGGAAACGGTGATAGGCGGGATTTCCCGACAAACTCATCCGTGGCTATGGAATTCCATCGACCTGCTTTGCCGAGAGTATGAGGTTCTTGAGCACAGGCGTCAGACCCTTCGCAGGCGGCAATTGAGAAACTCTTTGGCCGCGATCGGGTTGATTATAGTTTTACTGGGCCTTTCACCGGCGGCGGCTGCAAAGTCAGCGTCGCTTTGCCGGCAACAAACTGCTTTTTCCATTTTACCCGTCGCCGAGGCGCTGCCGGCTGGGTAAAATAAATGATCTGCGAATGTTGTGCCACGTTTCGTTCCCGGAGCAATCAGCAAATCATGCCAGATCTGCCGTTTACGGCTGAAAGTCAGCACTCGATCGACAAGCTGAAACAAGCTTACGCTTCGATTAAGAGTCAAATGTCTCAGGTGATCGTCGGGCAAGATGAAGTCATCGAGCAACTGCTGATCGCCCTCTTTAGCCGCGGGCACTGCATTCTGGAGGGGGTTCCTGGCCTGGCCAAAACGCTGATGATCAGTACGCTGGCGCGCAGCCTGTCGATGACGTTCAGCCGCATTCAATTCACCCCCGACCTGATGCCGGCTGACATCACGGGGACGGAAGTGCTGGAAGAAAACCGGACGACCGGGCGTCGGGAATTCCGCTTCATCGAGGGGCCGCTCTTTTACAACGTGATTCTGGCCGACGAAATCAACCGCACTCCGCCCAAGACGCAGGCGGCGCTCTTAGAGGCGATGCAAGAGCGGCAGGTGACGGTGGGTCGCGTGCGGCATACGCTGACCGATCCTTTCTTCGTCCTGGCGACTCAAAACCCGATCGAACAGGAAGGGACCTACGCGCTCCCCGAGGCTCAGCAAGACCGCTTCATGTTCAAGGTGTTCGTCAAGTACCCGAGCTTCCGCGAAGAATTCGAAATCGCCAGGCGAACGACGGCGCTCGCCACCGACGACGTCAACCAGGTGCTCTCGGGACAAGAAGTTTTGGAACTGCAAAAGATCGTGCGCCAGGTGCCCGCGAGCGACCATGTGGTCGAATACACTCTGGCGCTCGTGCGGCAAACGCGCATCGGCGAGGGGGGAGTTCCCGAATTCATCAACGACTGGCTGAGCTGGGGCGCGGGACCCAGGGCCGTGCAGTACCTGCTCTTGGGGGGCAAGGCCCGGGCTCTGTTGCGCGGCCGCACCTATGTGGCGACCGAAGACATCGCGGCGCTGGCCGCGCCGGTCATGCGGCATCGCATCGTCACCAATTTTTCGGCCGAAAGCGAAGGCATCTCGGCCGACAAGGTGATCGAGCGGCTGATCCACGAAACTCCCTCGAAGGAAGGCGAGCTGACGCGTGACCCGCGATTCCAAAAGATTTTTGCAGCCTGAAGCGCTGTCGCGGATATCGCGGCTGGAGCTGCAAGCTCGAAACGTTGTCGAAGGGTTTCTATCGGGCTTGCATCGCAGCCCCTATTACGGGCAGTCGGTCGAGTTCGTGCAGCACCGCGAATACGTGGCCGGCGACGATCCGCGCAAGATCGACTGGAAAGTGTGGTCGAAGACCGACAAGTACTACATCAAACAATACGAAGAAGAGACGAACCTGCGGTGCACGCTGCTCGTCGACGTGAGCGAGTCGATGCAGTTCGGTACGCAGCCGTTGAACAAGTACGAGTACGGCTGCGCGGTTGCCGCAAGCCTGGCCTATCTCTTGCTGCGGCAGCAAGATTCGGTGGGTCTCACGAGCTTCGATTCGGCCGTGCGGCTGGTCGTGCCTTCGCGCAGCAAGCGCAACCATCTGCATGCCGTGCTGGCGGCGCTCGATGCGCAAAACCCCGCTGAAAAAACCGACATTTACGGGATCCTGGCCGAGGTGGCCGATCAGCAGTCGCAGCGCGGGATGGTGGTCCTGATCTCAGACCTGTTCGTTCCGCGGGAGGGATTGTTCAAGGGGCTGACGCTCTTGCGTCACCGCGGACATGACGTGATGATCTTCAACATCATGGACGACGAAGAGCTCGACTTCAATTATTCGGGGACGACGCGCTTCGAGGGCCTCGAGGCCGCCGGCGATCTCGTTTGCGATCCGCGGGCCTTGCGCGAAGGATACCTCGCGGCCGTGCAGTCGTTTCTCGACGAGCTGCGCCGGCATTGCTCGAAGAACACGATCGACTTCCAGACGATTCGCACCAGCGAACACCTCGACGCGGCGCTGGCGCATTATTTGAATCACCGCGTCGGCATGAGGCAAACGGTGCGCTCGTAAAGGCGCTCCCCTTCGTCGCTTTCGGATAATGTTTGAATCGCTGACCAGTTCACTCACCAGCCTGTTCGTTCATCCCGGGTTCGTCTTGCCGGGAGTTGCGCTCATTGCGGCGCCCATCATCATTCATTTCATCAATCGGCTGCGGTTCCGGCGGGTGAAATGGGCGGCGATGGAATTCCTTTTGGCGAGCCAGCAGCGCAACCGGCGGCGGCTGTTGATCGAGCAACTGCTATTGCTGTTGCTTCGAATTCTCGTCGTCGCGGCGCTCGTGGCGCTCGTGGCGCGGCCACTGGTCGATCCCGAGAAGTTCTCTCTCTTCCAGGGGCAGAAGACGCATCATCTGGTGCTCTTGGACGATTCGGGCTCGATGCGCGACCGCCTGGACGAAGCGACGGCTTTCGGCGCGGGGCTCGACGTAATTCGCAAAATCGCCGCCGAGGGCGAGCGCAAACCCGATACGCAAACGATCACGCTGTTGATTTTGTCGAACCCGGCGCAGCCCCTCTACACAGAGGAAAACCTCAATAAAGAATTCGTGGGCCGGCTGGAATCGGGACTCAAGGGCCTCAAATGCTCGCACCGCGCCCTCGACCTGGCGGCCGGCGCCGAGGCCGCCCGAAAGCTGTTGGCCGAGCTGGGCGGTGCGGCGCGCAATTTTCATCTCGTCTCGGACTTCCGGCAACAGGATTGGGAAAACAACTCGGCTTTGGCGGCTGCTCTGCGCGAGATGGACCGCGACAAGATCACCGTGAACCTCATCAAGACCGTCGCCGAATCGCACGCCAACCTGGGAATCACCGATCTTTCGGGGTCGGTCGATGTGGCCGCCGTCAATGTGCCTTTGAGATTGTCGGTAACGGTGATGAATTACGGCGATCAGGTCGCCCGCGACGTGCGGCTTACGGTGCTCGTAGACGGGCAAAAACGTCCCGCGACCGAGATGATCGAGCAAATCGAGCCGGGCAAAGAACGCACGATCGAATTCGACGAGCAGTTCCCCAAAACGGGCCCTCATGACGTGCAGGTGGCGCTTCCTGCCGACGCGCTCGAACAAGACAACGTCCGATTTTTGTCGATTCAAGTCCCCGACACGAATCCGGTGCTGGTCGTCGACGGGGGCTCCGACGAGAGCGAAGCGTTTTATCTGATCGATGCCTTGGGGGCCGTCCCCGAAAAGACCGGATTCTCGCCCACGCTCGACCGGCCGGATTCTCTGAAGCGCCGCCCTCTCGACAAATTTCAGAGCATTTTTCTGCTCAATGTGTCGGAGCTGGCGCCCGATGCGATCAAGGCGCTGGAAGATTATGTTCGCGACGGCGGAGGATTGGGCTGGTATCTGGGACCGCAAGTTCGAGCCGCGTTCTATAACGACAAGCTCTACAAGGACGGCGAGGGCTTGTTCCCGGCGAAGCTGGCCGGCACGGCCGATCTCTTCGCCGATGAGACCAATCCCGCCCCCGACATCGCCGTCACGAATCATCCGGTGCTCGACGTGTTTCGCGGCGCCGGCAGCGAGCTGCTCAACTACACCAAAGTCACGCGCTACTTCGCGGTCGCCAAAGATTGGAAGGCGCCCGACGGCGTACGCGTGATCGCGTCGCTGCGCAACAAGGCGCCGCTGTTTCTCGAACATCGGTTTGGAAGGGGCAGAGTCGTCACTTGCTTGACCGCGTGCGGAACGGCCTGGACCAATTGGCCGCGCGTTCCCGATGCGTTCGTTCCCATTCAGTTGCAGATGGCGACCGAGCTCGCGCAGGGACATCGAACAATCCATCTCAAGACCGTCGGCGAGCCGCTCCTCATTTCGCTCGACGCGGCCCTTTACTCGCCCCAGGTCGAAGTCCACCCGCCGGACGGAAGCCGCGTGCCGCTGACCGTCGGCATCCGATCTGGCGATGCGAAAGATACGACCCCTGCACCGGGAGATCGTGGCGCCGGGGAAGCCGAAAGGCTGACTTACGAAGAGCCCTACAAGAACACCGATGAGCCGGGGGTCTATGCGCTCGTTTTGAAGCGGCAGGATTCGGGTGAAGAAGCGCGGCGCTATGCCTACAACGTGGCCGAAGCCGAAAGCCGGCTGAAATTGATCTCTTCCGAAACGATCAAGCGCCGCTTGGGTCCCGATGTGAAGGTCCAAATCCAGGAGGTGGGCGATTTCAACTGGGTCCACGGTGAAGAATCAACCCGCGAGATTCACGATTACGTGCTGATGCTGCTCTTGGTGATTCTGCTGGCCGAACAGGCCATGGCCCTCAAGCTGAGTTATCACCCCACGCTGCCGGGGGCCCGCGCATGAACGACTGGCTGGTCAAATTGTTTCCCAACTGGACGGCCTGGAAGTCTTTTTGGAGCACGCTCGAATTCGGGCGGGAAGTCAAGACGTGGTGGGTCGTCGGCTTTGCGGGGCTGTTTTTGGCGGCCCTCTGGCTCTATCGGCGCGACACCCGCGCGCTGCACCCCTTTTGGAAAATCTGGCTGTGGGGCTTGCGACTGGCCGTGATTTTGGCGCTTTTGGTCGTGGCACTTGTTCCGCAAGAGCGCAAATCGGAGGTCAAGGCGCTGCATTCGGAGGTCGTCATTCTGGCCGACACGTCGGTCTCGATGACACGCCAGGATGCCGACGCTCCCGCGCGGGCGGGGACGACTTCTGAAAAGCGCGTCCCGTCGCGGTCTGAGCTTGTGAAGGCGCTTCTTGAAAAGTCGCCGCTCGTTTCGGACCTTCGTAAGACGCACGACGTGCACATCGAGACGTTCGATTCCGAGCTCGTTCGCCATCAGCTCTTGCAGAAATGGCCTGCGCCGAAGTCGATCCAAAGTTCCGGCTCGGCGGCCCATCTGCAAGACGCCGATACAAGCTCGGCCGCCATCGCCGCCTCAAGTCAGACGCCGCAGGGAAAACCGCTCGACTGGGGCGAGATTTTGCGGCCGCGCGGCAGCGAGACGCGCCTGGGCGAAGCGCTGCTGGCGGTGATTCGCGAAGAGAGCGGCGATACACTATCGGGCATCGTCGTCATCACCGACGGCGGCAATAATGCCGGAGTCGATCCGCTGACGGCGGCCGAAGCGGCGGTGGCGAATAAGGTGCGGCTGATCGCGGTCGGCGTGGGCAGCACGAAGAAGCCGGTGCTCCTGCAACTGGCCGAAATCCAGGCGCCCACCCACGTGCACATCAACGACGGCTTCGCGATCACGGCGTTCGTCACGGGCCACGGGCTGGCGCGGCAAATGATCGAAGTCGAACTGTCCACCAGGCTCGAGCAGGATGAAGGCGAGTTTGCGGTCATCCAGACCC
>DATGKC010000083.1:0-11151 GCA_035294845.1 Planctomycetaceae bacterium
GTACCGCTTGTGATGGCGATAAGCCAGACCGCCCGCGAGGGCCGAAGCCACGAGCAAGCCGCCTATCCAGAATCGGCTTCGGTTCGACATTACTTGCCGTCGGCCTCCGGCCGCCGCCAATCGTAGCGGGTTTTTCCGTCCGCGTCCAAGAGCAGCATCCGCTCGTCGGTCAATTCGACGATCGTGTAATCAGCCTCGCTGCCGTACAGCTTGAGGATCAACTGCACTTTCTGCTTGGGCGTTCCCCCCATCGTCTTCATCGTGATGCGCTCGCCATCGAGGCTCCATTGGAGATCGAACTCCAGCCGCGCGGCAAAGAGTTTTTTGCCGATGCCGTCAGGCTCGACGACCATTGTCCCCGTGCCGTCCTCGTGGACAGTCAAATGGCGCTTGCCGCGGTAATCGTCTTCCCAGGTCCCAAGGACCAAAGCGCGGCGTCGGCGGGCGGATTTAGTCGGTCCGGAGCCGCCCTCGGACTTTAATGAGTCGCCTGCGACGAGCGCGCCGCCCGGCGCGTGGGTGGTGCTGGTCGCCGACACCATGACGACATCCCCGTCGTCGGCATCTTCGATATCTCGCTCGATGGGCGCCACCAGCGAGTCTGAGTCGGAATCAGCGTTGGATTCCGCCTGTCGCGAGTTCGCCCGTGCGTCGCCCGGTCCCGGACCTGAATTGTGAGAACACCCGGCGAGCGCCAAAAGCATTGCCGCCAGGAAGCCCGCCGCGAGTGCGATTTCGCGGCGCCTTTCACCTGGCATTGCCGCGAGGGAGCGTTTCCGAAGTTCGTTCATAGTCGATGCCGCGACAAGGGCGTGCCAAGAGTTCTTCCAGTGGGCTCATTAGCAGCCGGAAGTTAAACAATTTCGGGGATTCGCTGGAAGAGCAGTTTTCAATGGCATTGGCAGGGTCAAATGAGGAATTGCAAATTGGCCATTGAAAGTTGCAAATCGCAAATTGAACGGCGCGGGTGGCCCGCCCGTCCCGGTGGGCGGGCGGGTTCCGCAGGAACAAGAGGCCGGCCGTTCGTGCTCCTCGCAGGTAATCTTCCGCCCCTATAGTACGGCACGCTCACGCCAAATTGGGCTCGATGAATGAGCCGGATCACGGACGAAACATCGCCCGTTTTGGTGCGGCGCGCCACAGTCGAAAATTGAACCTGCATGGCGCGGCCTCTTGTCGCTAAAGCGACCCGGCCGGTGCTTCGCACGCGGCCGGGCCACCCGACCGGTGGGAATTGCAAATTGGCCATTGAGAATGCAAACTGAACAACGATCGAATCGGGTGCCCTGTCCGAGAATGCCCGACCGTGTGCCTCGGATGATGCAACCCCGGTCGGGGTTGGCGATCATCGCGGTTCGAACCCAGGGTGCGTCTGCGCGGCCCTGGGCTTCGAGATGAACCGCCGTTGGCGGTTTGGCGCATTTTGGGCGTTGAGCCGCGTACCCCGTGATTCCCCAGACGCCGGCGCGCGCTTCACGATCGCGCCGTCTCTCACTCCCCCCATGCCACGGACTGTCGTCGGCGCCGCTTTCACATCAACTCGAAAAAGCTCTCTTTTCCGAGATGCGCGGCGTACTTGTCGATTTGATCTGCTAGCGGGAGCGGTCCGGCAAACTGGTCGAGCGGAATCCACTCGTCGACACTTCCGAGACAGCACCAGCGCTCGGCCAGGAATAGACGCTCTTTCTCGTTGTACACGTACAGCTCGAACCGCAGCATCGGCGAGAATATGGAATGGGCGATGAGTCGATCCATCACCTCTTGCATTGCGCCGAACGCTCCGAGAAATGGCGAAAGCGCGCCGGCGACCTCGCTGCTCATGCCGGGCGCGTAAATGACCAGCGCCTGCTCTTCGACGTCGACGATGAGATGGGAAATTCCAGATTTCTTGCGGGCCGACTCTTCGACCAGTTTCCGTTCTCCCTCAAGAATGCGAGTCGGCTTCGCTTTCCGCAGAACCACGACCGCTGTTTCGGGCAGTTCACGAATCTCGTAGCCCTCCGGCACGCGTTCGAGCGGCTCACCGGTGATCTTGCGAGCAAGATAATAACGCGGCTTTCCGGTCTTCGTCCGTCCGGATTGCAGGTAATACGCCTCCCCTTTGCGGTTCACGTATTCGATTGCCGGCGATGACGCTTTTGACGGCGCCGCTTTTTTTGGGGCGATCCTTCTCATTGACGAAAAACTCTCCCGGCGACTTGAATGTGGGCGCCATTCCGGCGACGTTACGCATTATGGCTGCCGATTGAGGTCACGGCGAGGCAAACAGTTGCCATTTATTTGCGAATTCCGAATTTCGCGCCGGATGCCTATAATGGGCCGATGAGCTCTCCGACCGCTTTAAATTCGCAGCTCGAACAAGAGCTTCGCGGCCGCATCGAAGGGGAAGTTCGATTCGATGACATGACGCGCGGGCTGTACAGCACCGACGCCAGCATCTACCAGATTCGGCCGATCGGGCTCGTAGTGCCCAGATCACGAGCCGACGTGCGGGCTGCTGTCGAAATCGCGGCGCGCCACCATGTCCCCATCCTGCCGCGTGGAGGCGGCACCAGCCTTTCGGGCCAGTCGGTCGCCGCCGCGTTGGTGATCGATTTCAGCAAGTACATGAATCGCATTCTCGACATCGACGCGCACAAACGGCTGGTGCGCGTCGAGCCGGGGGTGGTGCTCGATCAGTTGAATGCGGCGCTCGCGCCCTTGGGACTGCAATTCGGTCCCGACGTGGCCACCAGCAGCCGGGCCAATATTGGCGGGATGATCGGCAACAACTCGGCGGGATCGCGGTCGGTTCGACAGGGAAAAACGATCGACCATGTCCGCGAGCTGACGATGCTGCTCGCAGACGGAAGCGAAATCGTCTGCGCGCCATTGAGTGCCGAGCGGCTTGCCGAAAAACAATCGCAATCCGATCGCGAAGGAGATATCTACCGCGGGTTTCCCCAGATCGTCAGCGACAATCGCCGCGAGATCATGGCCCGTTACCCGCGAATCCTGCGGCGCGTCAGCGGCTACAATCTCGACGCCTTCGTCCCCGAGATTTACGAACAATCGCCGATCGCGCCCGCGCCGCGCCAGCTCGACCGCGAATGGCCCGACCGGCGGTCGTTCAACCTGGCCAAGCTCATCGTCGGCGCCGAAGGAACCCTGGGCACAGTGACCGAGGCGCTGCTCCACGTCGTGCCGTTGCCCAAAGAGCGCGGGGTCGTGTGTTTGCAGTTTAGCGCCATCGACGCCGCACTGGAAGCCGTCACCAAAATTCTCGAGTGCCAACCGTCAGCCGTCGAGCTCTTGGATCGCAACATCATTGAGCTGTCGCGAACGAACTTGAAGTACAAAAAGTCGCTCGATTTCGTCGAGGGCACGCCCGAAGCGCTTTTGATCGTCGAGTTTTCGGCCGACGACGCCGTGCACGTCTCCGACGGCATGCAGTTGCTCGAGCAGAAAATGCGGGGACAGCCAGGTCTCGAAAGGCAGCTTCCCGCCCGCGACGCCGAGCGCCGCGAACAAATCTGGAACTGCCGCAAGGCGAGCGCCCCGCTTTTGCTCAGCATTCCCGGGGCCCGCAAGCCGATCGCGTTCGTCGAAGACACCGCGGTCGACCCGTCGAGACTCCCCGAATTCGCGCGCCGGTTCCGGGCGATCCTCGACGCGCACGGCATCAGCGGGGCATATTACGGGCACGCATCGGTCGGCTGCCTGCACATCCGCCCGATGATCGATACGAAGGTTGCCGGAGACCTGCAAATACTCAAATCGGTGTCGGATGACGTGGCCGCGCTGGTTCGCGAATTCGGCGGCGCCATGACGGGAGAACACGGCGACGGGCTGGCCCGCAGTTATCACAACCTCAAACTCTTCGGACCAAAGCTGTTCGCCGCGTTCGGCGAAGTCAAGCGGCTGTTCGATCCAGAAGGACTCATGAATCCGGGCAAAGTCGCCGACACGCCTTCGCCCATCGAAAGCCTGCGTTATGGAACCGATTACCCCGGTGCACAGGTTGCCACTTTTCAGGATTTCAGCCGTGAAGAGCGGTTCGCCGCCGCGCCGGGTCAGGGTTTTCTCGCGGCCGCCGAGATGTGCAATGGCTCGGGCGTGTGCCGCAAGACGGCCACGGGAACGATGTGCCCCTCGTTCATGGTGACGCGCGAAGAAGAGCATTCGACCCGGGGCCGCGCCAATGCCTTGCGGCTGGCGCTCACGGGTCAGTTGCCGGCCGGCTCGCTCACCTCGCGACGCATGTGGGACGTGATGGATTTGTGCCTGATGTGCAAAGGCTGCAAGGCCGAGTGTCCGTCGAACGTCGACGTGGCCAAGCTCAAAGTCGAGTTTCTGGCGCATTATTACAGCGAGCACCGGCCGTCGATGGGAACGGTGATGATGGCCTACATCGCCCGGCTGAATCGCATCGGATCGGCGCTCGCGCCGTTTTCCAACCTGATCGCCGGCCTTCCCGGCGTGCCCCGATTGACCGAGTGGATGTTGGGCGTCGATAGCCGGCGCAGTCTGCCGCATTTTGTTTGGCGACATTTCAAAAGATGGTTCGAGCGTCATCAACCGCATCCCCATGCAGGGCGCGCCGGCCGCGTCGTGCTTTTGGACGACTGCCTGACGTCGTACTGCGAGCCGGAAATCAATCAAGCCGCCGTCCGACTCCTCGAACAGGCCGGTTATTCGGTCGAGCGGGCCGGGCTCGCGTGCTGCGGGCGCCCCTTCATTTCCAAGGGGCTGCTCGACAGGGGAAAATCGCTGGCGCGCCAAAACGTGTCGCGGCTGGTCGAGTTCGTCGACCAGGGCCTGCCCATTCTCGGGGCTGAGCCGAGTTGCCTTTTGACTCTGGTCGACGAGTACCCCGATCTCGTCCCCTCAGAGGCCACGACGCGCGTCAAGCAAAATTCGTTTCTTGTCGATGGCTGGCTCGCCGAGCAAATCGCCGCCGGACGCGCCGAGTTGGAATTCGAGCCGCTCGAAACGACGTCGCTCCTTCACGGCCATTGCCAGCAGAAGGCCTTGATTGGGACGGGGGGAACGAAGCGCGCTCTGGAAATGATTCCCGGATTGAAGGTCCGCGAAGTCGATTCGGGCTGCTGCGGGATGGCCGGTTCGTTCGGGTATGAGCACTTTGACATCAGCATGGCGATCGGGGAGCGCGCGCTCTTTCCCGCCGTGAGCGCGCATGCGCAAGGGCCAGTGGCCGCTCCAGGTTTTTCGTGTCGTCATCAAATCGCCGACGGGACAAGTAGGCGGGCTTATCACCCGCTTTCGCTATTGGTGCAACAGGTCAAAACAGGGGCCAAAGTTAGGCAAAGTGAAGTAACCCATCTTGCTGCTGGAGCGCCGGCCAGCGTTGAATCGGTGGCGCCGGCACGGTGACGAAACGCAAGTTGCAATGCAGGCATGACTTACGGCAAATGAGCAACTGTCGCATTTCCGTCGACTTTGGACGATTACAACGTTTATCCGCTGAATGAGAGCCATAACAACACGTATTCCCAGATTGCCGAAGTCGCGCCGGCCGCGGCATTTCCGGGAACTTTTACTCGTGCCGACTCGTCTAATTCTTGTCACTCGTGACATCACGTGTCGAAACCCGATCAAGAGCTAATCGCTGACTGCCTCAATGGCCAGACACATGCGTTTGGTGATCTGGTGGTGCGCTACCAGAATCGGCTATACAACACGCTGGTAGGCGTTCTCGGCTCGGTAGACGATGCGCACGACGTGGCGCAAGAGGCTTTTGTCAACGCCTTTCAGAAACTGCATACTTTTCGAGGACATTCGGCATTTTACTCGTGGTTGTTCCGTATCGCTCTGAATTCGGCCGTCAGCCGGCAGCGCAAGGTCAATCGGGTCCCGGTTTCGATCGAGGCGGTCCGAGAACGGTCGGGAATCGAGCCGATCGACCGTCGCCCGGCATCGCGCCCCGAACACGCGCTGGAAACGACCGAGCGCCAGACCGCCGTGCGGAGCGCCTTGGCCGAGTTGGCCGAGGAATTCCGGACCGCACTGGTCCTTAAGGAGATGGAAAATCTTTCGTATCAGGAAATCGCAGAGATTGTGGGATGCCCGGTGGGGACGGTCCGCAGCCGCATTCATCGCGCACGCAGCGAGCTCCGCGAGAAGCTTCAAGACTTGCTTCGCGAGCCATGCGATACCTGAGGACGTTTTTCAATCGCGTCACGTGTCATGATGAAAGAACCGGTTTCTGAAGAAATTCTTTCGGCATTCGTGGATGGCGAGCTGACGCCCGACGAACGAGCCGAGGTCGAACGCTGGCTGGATCACAATCCGCAGGCGCGCGAAACGGTCGACGCATTCCGGCGGATTTCCGGGCTGTTCGAAACGATGGCGCGTTCCGAAGTTCCGGCGGAATTCCCAGCCGAAGTTTTGCAGCGAGCCGAACGCAAAATGCTGCTGGCTGACGCCGGCTCGGTTTCGAGAAAGAAGCGCGCCCGAGGCTGGCTGTTGGCGCTGGCGGCGCCGATCGCCGCAGCGGCGGTGCTCATTTTTGTCGTGCGCCCGATGGTCCGCGGTCCGGGCGCTCCCGAGCGAGCGGCCGAGGTCGCCCGACATCGAAATGGTGGCGAGCTCTCGCCGACTGCCGAACATAGTGAGTCCGATGAGGGGACGAAATTTGCGGATTCTTCACGCACGGCAGAATGGAGCTCGAAATCCGGCCAGCCGCCGGAGTCGATCGTCGCCGGGGCCCTGTCCAAGAATGCGGACGATGAAGACGATCCGCGATTGGCCACGATCATCGACGATATTCGCGAGTCGAGCGGCGAGCAAAATGTTGTTTCCGTCATGAGAATGTACGTCGCCGATCGCGCTCAGGGTATGGTGCTTTTGCAGGATGTGCTGAGCGATAAGCTGGTCATCGTTGACGAGCCGGGGGAGGATGAGTCCGGCGTGTTGGAAAGCGGCCGAGCCCGGGCCGGCACAAAAGAGGTGGCTGCCGCCGGTGCTCCGCACAGCGCTCAAAACGAAGCCTTGTACGTGGTCGCCGAACCGGAGCAAGTGATCGCCGCCTTCAGGGAAATTCTGGCCCGCGATAATCCGGGATTGCGGCTGGCGGTTGAACCGCCGATTGAGGTGGCGGCGCTCGATGCCGCGTCGCGCAAAGAGCTCAACGACGTGACGCGCGCGGTGGAGCGGCATCTCGCCCGTCGCCTCGATGAAACCGACTCCCGCGAAGAAAAAGCGCCAGCTCCGGCGGGCGACGATAAACCGGCGGACAATGCGCCACAGCCAGCACAACGGGGCGAGCCCGAGCGAAAACCCGAGAATAAGCCCGCGGCGCCAGCCGCGGCCCGAAAGTCTGCCGCTTCCACGGCTCCGGCCGAGTCGAGGGCAATTGCACCGCAGAAGGCAAAGGGAGCAGCCGACCTGGCAGCCGGCTCGGAAACGGAAGGCGTCAAAGACGCTGGCCCTGCTCAGAACGCGAATCGTGGTGCGGCTCTCTCTCGGCAGCGGGTAGTGCAGGTTCCCTCGGCGCTCGAGAATCGCCAGCGAGGATCAGAAGAAACGCAGGCACAAACGAACCGCAACAGCTCCAGAAATCGGGGGCAGGCGAAAGAAGCCCAAGCCGCCGTCAGTCAAAGACAGGCGGACAAATCGGGCGACAAATTGAAGGCTGATGCGGCGGCCTCGAATCAAGGTTTGTCGCTCGTGCGCGTTCTGATTCTGATCGAACCCGAAAATCCGCCGCCCGCTTCTCCCAACGCGGAAGGCAATCCGTGACTCGCACCGGCTTGAATCCTCTGCGACCCCTCACCGGGGTCGAGCGTAACTTTTGCCGTCGTTCCGGGGGTATCGCTTCCGCTCAACCCCCCGGCTAATCGCACCGGCTAATCGCTATGACCCCTGCCGGGGTCGAACGCGCGTCTGGCTCGTTCCGATTCACGCTGGCGAGCCCTCAACGTGGACAAGAAAACTGGGACAAAACTGCCGGCCGCAAATCACTCAATCTTGCGCGGCCGAGTCGAAGCCTTCCTGGGGGGCAGGCGGCAGCGGGCCCCACGAACAATAGTACATGGCGCGCGGCACCGTCATTTCCAGAATGGCGCGCCATTGGGCCGAGGGATCGTTCGCCTTGGCCGACCCCAGCAGAGTGTCCCACAGATCGAGCGCATAGTGGTAGCTGACGACCCGAGCCGTCGATAGACCGGCGACTTTCTTGAGTGCGTCGAGCGCATCGTCCTGGAAGCCGATCTCGTCGACCATGCCGTTTTTCTTTGCGTCCTGGGCTGTGTAAATCTGCCCCGTCGCCAGTGCGCGCACCTGATCTTTGTCGAGCGAATCGCGATTCTCGTCGATCACGTCCAAAAACAGATCGAACGCCTGATTGAGAATGTTGTCCCAGACTTCTTTGTCGCGCGGCGTCATTTCGCGAAAAGCGCTCAGCGAATCTTTGAACTCGCCCGTTTTGAGCGGCGCCGATTTGAAGCCGATTTTCTCCGCCACGCCCGTCATTTCATAATGCGGGATGATGACGCCGATCGATCCGGTCCAGGTCGTCGGCTCGGCGAAAATTCTCGCCTGCGGTCCTGCCCCCATGGAAACGAAATAGCCCCCTGAGGCGGCCAGGCTTCCCATGGAGACGACGACCGGCTTGTCGGCACTCAGCTTTTTGAGCTCGTGGTAGATTTTATGACTGTCTGTGACGGTTCCGCCGGGACTGTCCACGACCAGCAAAACTCCTTTGACGTGCTTGTCGTCGTGAGCCTTCTTGATCGTTTTCACAATTCGCTCGGAAAACGGGGGCATAATGGTCCCCATCACCCGGATCATGGCCAGCTTGTCGGTAGCGTCGCGATCGCCGGAATGAAACGTTTCTTTCGGACCGTCGGAGGGGGAGAAGTACTCGCTGTAAGCCGTGTAGAAGCCGTAATTTGCCACAAGCGAAATGATCAAGAAAATCGTCAATAGCCAGATTCTCAGGCGCGTGAAAAAGCCTGTTTGCCTGATAATCACGGCCGGTGGTTGCGCGGGAGGCGTTCGAACCGGGATGCCGGCGTTTCGGTCTGCTTCGGTCGACATGATGAGGCGCTTTCGTCTTTGTCAAGATGAGAAGATTGCGCAAAGCCTGTGGATTGTATCGAGCACAGGCAATGTAACACGGAATTTCGCGGCAGATACCCTACAACCGTCAAAATCGCAAGCGACGATACCCGATAGTTAAAGAGTGCGGATAGTACGGACATCCTGATGGAACCGGCTTTGCAAATCAAGCCGTTTTGGTGGGGGAGCCAAGGAAGATGAATGCAACATTCCGTTTGGTCGCCAAGGCCTGTCTTGGGACCGCAGCATGTGCACTGCTGCTCACTCAAGTCGCCGGCCTTGGGGCCCAGGATGACGGCTCGCCGCCACGTGCTGCTTCAGCTCCGGCAGGATCACAGATCAAGCAGACTTCGGTTTCGCAGGGGGTGGATTCTTCACCGCCTCAATCACTGCCTCAGCAGCAGCCGACAAGCGATGTCCTCAAGGCGCTGGATCGCGAGTACCGGAAAAACGGACGGCAGATGCCCAGCATGAACATGGACGATCTGCCGAATGTTCAGCAGCCGGTTCCGCCGCGAGTTCCGGGAAGCCGGAACGGTCCTGCAAGCACGTCCGCCGCTCCGAGCCGCGCAACCATTCAGCCGTCCAAGCCGAATTTTTTCGAACGTCTCTTTCACGTGGGCCGCGCGCGGAATAAGCCCGCTGCCGCGCCGCAAAACGCGCCGGTCCCGCAGCACGTACCCGCCCAGCAATACCTGCCCGCTCAAACCGGGCGGCCGGCCATGCCGATGACGCAGCCCATGCGCAGCCCCGCGGCCCAGCCGGTCGCGCGGCCTGCCTCGCCGAGTTATACCGCTCCCGGCACTGCCGCGACGCCTGTGACGCCGACGCCGGGGCCGGCGTCGCAGCCCCAATTGCGGGAACCGATGCCGATCGGCGCGCCGATCGTAACGCCCGACCAGCCGGCCCGCCGCCCGATTCGTCCCGGCGCGCGAAGCGGCATCTCGCAGCCTTTGCTCGACGAATCGGAGGCCAAGGAAGATTCAGAATCGCTGGAGCTGAACCAGGACGAACGACCCGCGGTCACCAGTCAGCCTCCGCAGATTCTTCCCAACCAGGCCGCGAATGGATCCGCCGAGTCGCCGTACAGCGGTCTGCGGATTTCACCCAATGAAGTCGAACAGAGGGCTGTGAGCGCTGCTGCGCCGGCGCGCAGCCCGGAAAACCCCGTCACGAACGATGAAACGGCCTCGAGCGTTAAAGAAGCCAGACCCGAGTCGAAACCGATCGCAGACAGCGAACTCGACGGCGATGACGATGACGACGATGAAGATTTGGACGAGATGGCCACGCCGCCCGCCAAGGCCGCGCCGAGCGCTGCGTCTGTTCCGGCGCCCGTGCAGCCTGCCGCTCCAGCGACGGTCCCCGCCCCGGCGCCATTTTCCGGCGGCGCTGCGGCGCAAGATCAGGCGCCGGTTACAGCGGCGCCGGCGGCAGAACCTGCGGCCCCACCCAGTCCGCTTGCCGCTCCCATCGCCACGCCGAAGGCCGATGATCTCGGAATGAAAGACGATGATGAAGATGACGACGATGACGAAGACGACAAGCCGTTGTCGATTCCGGTCGATGAGCCAGCCGCTCAGCCGAAAAAGCTCGCCCCCAAGGACGCTGACAAGCGGACCAACGAACAGGAGAAAAAGGCGAATCCGGCGCCGGTGAAAGGGCTCCGCGGATTTTGCCCGGTCGTGCTCAAAGACGACCGCAAGCTGCTCGAAGCGCGGCCGCACATCCGGTCGGAGTATCGCGGAAAAACGTATACGTTCTCGACGGTTGAAGCCAAGGAGACGTTCGACGACAACCCGCGCAAATACGTTCCCGCGGGGGACGGCGACGACGTGGTGCGGCTCACCGCCGGAATGCCGGGAATCGAGGGGACTCTCGAACACGCCGCATGGTACCGGGGACGCTTATATCTGTTTTCCTCGGCCGACACACGGCGCGAGTTCATCAATGCTCCCGGCAAGTTCGCCGTCAACGACTGAGCCCGTCGGTCAATCGGAATCGCCCAGGCGGATGCGGCAATAGCTTTCGTATCGCAAATTCGAGATCAAACCGCGAACGACGGCCCGCTTGACGCCACAGCGCGTTTCG
>DATGKC010000084.1:0-13055 GCA_035294845.1 Planctomycetaceae bacterium
CATCGATCGCAATCGCCGCAAGGCGATCATCGGCGACGTGCTCGAATTGACCGACCTCGTGCACAAGCTGCAGTCGCCGGTCGACGCGCTGTCGCGCGGGATGAAGCAGCGGCTGTCGCTGGCGCGGGTGCTGCTGCACGACCCGGACCTGTTGCTGCTGGACGAACCGGCCTCGGGGCTCGACCCGCGGGCCCGCATCGAAATGCGCGAACTGCTCAAGGCGCTCAAGGAAATGGGCAAGACGATCCTCATTTCCAGCCATATCCTGCACGAATTGTCGCAGCTTTGCACGCGCATCGGCATCATCGAGGCGGGCGTGATGGTGGCACAAGGATCGGTCAACGAAATCTACCGGCACCTGGGCCTTCTGAGAATCGTGCACGTGCAAGTCGCCGAAACGACCGAAGACCTGCTGGAACGCATTCGAGTCGTCCCGGGCGTTGATTCGGTCGAGCCGCAAGTCGATCGACTGGCGATCAAGCTGCACGAAGATCAAACGTCGATCGAAGACCTGCACGACCACCTGGTCGGCGCGGGGGCCCGCATCCGCATGTTTCAGCCCGAGGCGATGGACATGGAGACGGCGTTCATGAAGCTCACAGAAGGAAAAACCGCGTGAGCTCTTCATGAACCGACGCTTCGCCAATTTCGGATTGCCGCTCTTGGCCAAAGAGCTGATCGAGCAGGCGGCCAGAAAGCG
Organism: Planctomycetaceae bacterium; assembly: GCA_035294845.1. Classification (GTDB taxonomy): domain Bacteria; phylum Planctomycetota; class Planctomycetia; order Planctomycetales; family Planctomycetaceae; genus JACQFH01. The sequence goes on from DATGKC010000084.1 coordinate 701, forward strand.
CACGTACATCGTGCGCGTCGTCTACGCGGTGATCTTGTTTCTGCTGACGGGGCTGTTTTTCTACCAGATTCTGCAATTCGCCGTGGCCAGCCCCCTGGCCGTTTTGGGACGCGGCCGCGACATGTTTGCGACGCTGGTGGGCGTGCAATTCGCCGGCGTCTATCTCTTCATGCCGGCCATGACCTGCGGCGTGATCACTCAAGAGAAAGAGCGGGCCAGCCTGCAGCTTTTGTTTTTGACGCGGCTGGGTCCGTGGACGATTCTGTTCGAAAAGCTGCTGGGGCGGCTCGTCCCCATGCTGGGGTTTCTCGTGCTTTCGATTCCCTTGCTGGGTTTCGCCTACACGCTGGGGGGCGTGTCTCGCGACTTTCTGTGGACGGGCGTCTGGCTGCTGGTTCTGGCGTCGATTCAGATGGGGTCGGTGGCGCTCATGTGCTCGGCCTATTTTCGCACGACGGTCGGCGCGTTCATTGGATCGTACGTGCTGGCATTTCTCATGATGTTCGGCCCTTACTTTATCGCGATGATCCTGTATCTTGTGGCGCTTCTCGCGGGCGCCGACCTCGAACGCCTGCTGCGCGAAATCGCTCCGAGCCTGTCCCCTGACATGTTCATGCTCGGCATGTTTCCTCTGTTCGGCCCGATGCTCTTTTTCGTCGCCGCGATGCTCCCCGGCGCGCTTGGCGGATGGCTGATTCTCGGGCACTCGGTGATTGTTCTGGCCGTGAGCGGGGGATGTCTGCTGCTGGCCCGCCGCTTTCTCGTGCGGCGCGCATTTTTGCCGCCGCGCAATATCGTTCTCGACGCCTTCCGGCGAATCGACCGGGCCCAGCTTCAACAGGCGCGGGCCGAATCGAGCGCTCAAGCCGCGGCGCTCTCGGCCGCGAGGCTTCCGGGCGACGAACCCATCGCCTGGCGCGAGACGAGCAAGCGCCTATTGGGGCGCGGCCGCTACGTGTTTCGCATCCTGCTGTTCATCGAAGTTCCGCTCGTTCTGTTTTGCCTTTTGCTGATCGCAAAAAGCGATAATTTCGCTACGGAAATCCTCTCGTCGATGATGCTGTTTCTGGTTTGGATGCTGTCGGTGCTCGTGGTCTCGGTCAAGGCGGCCAGCCTGATTGCCGGCGAACGGTCGCATCAGACGCTCGATGTCTTGTGCACGACTCCGCTCACGAGCCGCGAAATCGTGCTCCAGAAGTTTCGCGGAGTTCTGCGGTTGATTCTCGTGCTGGCGGTCCCCATGCTCACGATCTATTTGTTCAATGCTCGATTGAGGATCGTCTCGATTCGTTTCAGAGGTCCTGAATTCGACCCGCTGAAGTATCTCTTTTGCGGGATACTGGCGGTTGGCGTTTACCTGCCTCTCGTGGCGTGGGTTTCTCTGGCGATCGGCCTTAGAGTCCGCACGCAGGTGCGCGCCATGATTGGATCGCTGGCCGCGCTCGTCGCCTGGTGCATCGGCCCGCTCATCTTTATCACGATGCCCTTGGCCATTATGTTGCGACCGATGCCCCGCGACGATTTGCCCGCCTATAGCGCGCTCTTGAGCCCGGCGACCATGGTCTTCATGAACGAAGTGACCCAAACCGAGCCGGTCAACGCGCCACCGGCCATAGTCGTTAATTTCATCGGCTATGGCATCGCGCTGGTTGTGATTCGTGCCGTCTGCCTTTCGAATGCCGACCGCTGGCTCGGCCGCTGCGAGGCCAAATGACGCGCCGGCCTGCCAGTTTCGGATTGCCCCTCTTGGCCAAAGAGCTGCTCGAGCAGGCGGCCCGCAAACGCACGTATGCCGTGCGCACGGCATATGCCGTGCTGTTATTCGTCGCCGCCTATCTTTTCTTCTATGAAATTTTGCGGACAGGCGTAGCCAGCCCCCTGGCGGCACTGGGCCGCGGCCGCGAGATGTTTGCGGCGCTCGTCATGATGCAGTTCGCCGGCGTCTATTTTTTCATGCCGGCGATCACCTGCGGCGTCATTACGCAAGAAAAGGAACGGGCCAGTTTGCAGCTCTTATTTTTGACGCGGTTGGGGCCGTGGACGATTCTGTTCGAGAAGCTGACGAGCCGCCTGATCCCCATGTTGGGCTACCTCATGCTCTCGCTGCCGCTATTGGCGTTTGCCTACGCGCTGGGGGGTATTTCTCCGGAACATCTCTGCGCCGGGGTGGGCATGCTGGCGCTGGCGATGATTCAGATGGGGACATTGGCCCTGGCCTGCTCGGCGTACTTCCGCACGACCGTCGGCGCGTTCATCTGGACCTATTTATTGGCGCTGGCCATGTTTTTCGGGCCGGCGGTGTGCTGGCTGGTCGCGAGCTCCGTAACGGGCCTGACTCTGTCGGACCTGGTGTCGAGGCTCGGCGGCAACATGATCGACATCACTCCCTTGATGCTCCCCTTCTTCGGTCCGGGCGTCCTTTCCAATTCTCTATTTTTCGGCGGGTTCAACCTTTGGACGTTGGTCATGCATTCGGTTCTTGTGCTCGCGGCCAGCGCCGTTTGGCTCGTTTTGGCGCGGGTTTTCATCGTGCGGAGGGCTTTTATTGCGCCGCGCGACGCCGTGCTGAATGTCTTCAAGTCGCTCGACCGGATTTTTCTGCGGCTCAACGACAATTGGCTGACTCGGGGCTTTGTGTTCGTCCGCGACACGGCGCCTTTGCCCGGCGACGAGCCGGTCGCCTGGCGGGAAACGGCCAAGCGCTCGCTGGGCAAGGCGCGCTACCTCGCGCGGGTCTTCATCGGGCTGGAAGTTCCCGTCGCCGCCCTTTGCGTGCTGGTCATTGCCAATACGCCCAGCGCCGAGCCTCTCACGCTGCTGTTGATTCCCGTGGGGCTGGTGGCGGTGCTCATGGTGTCGGCGCAGTCGGCCAGCCTGATTGCCGGCGAACGTTCGCATCAAACGCTCGATGTGTTGTGCACGACGCCACTCACGGGGCGCGAGATCATCCGCCAGAAATTCCGTGCGGTTCTGCGGCTGATGCTCGTTCTATTGGTCCCTTTCTTCACGATTTTCTTTTTCGAATGCGCCATGAAATGGCGGATCGCCGTCCCCGCTCCCCCGAGAAGCTATCACCTCGAATTCAGCCTTCCCTTGTACCTCACCTGCTCGGCCTTGTCGGTGGGCATCTACCTCCCGATGGTCGCCTGGCTGTCGCTCTACATCGGTTTGCGGGTGAAGTCGCAGGCGCGTGCCATCGTCGCGGCACTGGGCGCCTTTGTGGTCTGGTGCGTGGCCCCGCTCGTTTTCATCGTCATGCCGCTCGACATCCTGACGCGCCCACAGCCGGGGACCGGTTTCGGGTTCGTGTTTCTCGTGAGTCCGGCGGCGATCGTGGCGTTCAACGAAACCAATGGTTGGCGCGAGCTGGCCAATCATCCCTGGCTGGCGGTCGTGATCAATTTCACTTTCTATGGCGCATGCCTGTGTCTTTTTCGCTGGCTCTGCCTGTCGGCCGCCGATCGCCTCTTGGGCCGCATCGAAGTTTATGAATCGAGCAGGTTTTACGATGAGCTGTTTTCGCGGCACGGCGCGGCGCGCCCGCCGGCGGCGCAAAGCGCCAACGGCTCGCGAAGAGAGCCCGTGACGCGATTGGCTTCGCAAGACGAGCCGGCGGCAGGCTGATGGAGCGAGCACGCATGACTCGGCGGACGGCGAACTTCGGGCTTCCCCTCTTGGCCAAGGAGCTGCTCGAACAGGCCGCCCGCAAACGCACCTACGTCGTGCGCGTGGTCTATGCCGTGCTCTTGTTCGCCGCAGCGTACCTGCTCTTTTACGAAATCTTGCGGGTCGGCGCTTCGAGTCCCTTCGCCGCGCTGGGGCGCGGCCGCAAGATGTTCGAGATGCTCGTGATGCTGCAATTCGTGGGCATCTACGTCTTTACGCCGGCGATCACGTGCGGGGTTTTGACCCAGGAAAAAGAAAAAGCCAGCCTGCAACTATTGTTTCTCACGCGATTGGGGCCTTGGGCGATTCTCTTCGAGAAACTGGCCAGCCGCCTGGTTCCCATGTTCGGCTTTTTATTGCTCTCGCTCCCCTTGCTGGCCTACGCCTACACATTGGGGGGCATTTCGCGGGAATACTTTATCAGCGGCTTATGGATGCTCGTGGTTTCGGTGCTCGAGACGGCGGCGCTGGCCCTTATGTGTTCGGCCTATTTTCGCACGACCGTGGGAGCGTTCGTCGCGTCCTATTTGTTGGAGCTTTTGTTGCTATTCGGACCGAGCGTCGCCTGGACGGTGGCATCGGCCTTCAGCTACGAGGGGAGCAACCTGGTTCAAAGCGTGGCATGGCGCAGGGGCTGGTGGTTCTGGAATTCGGTGCAGATTCCCGATGAGATGATGTTGCAATATCCATTTTTCGGCGCCTTGCTTTTCATTCGCAACCATTTTGGCGTTGTCACGCCTGCCGGCGCATTGTTGTTGCAACATGTGCTGCACTCAGTTCCAATTGTGCTCGCGGGAATTTCATTTTTAGTCATCGCGCGGTTGTGCATCGTGCGGCGCGCGTTTGCACCGCCCCGCAACCGATTGCTGTCGTTTTTCAAGTCGCTCGACCGGCTTTTCAATCGGTTCAACGAAAACCGCCTCACCCAGGGAATCGTCCTGATCCGGGACGCCGCGCCGCTCCCCGACGACGAGCCGATCGCCTGGCGCGAGACGAGCAAACGCTCGCTCGGCCGGGCGCGGTATCTGGTCCGCCTGTTTGTTGCGGTCGAGGCGCCGCTGGCCGTTTTGTGCGTTTTGATGACCGCCACGGGCGGCGGCCCCGAGGCCCTCTCGTTCCTGACGTTCACTTTGTGGGGCGTGGCGGTGCTGATCGTCTCGGTGCAATCGGCGAGCCTCATCGCCGGCGAGCGCTCGCATCAGACGGTGGATGTCCTCTGCGCGACGCCTCTTTCCGGGCGCGAGATCATTGAGCAGAAATTCCGCGGAGTGCAGCGCGTCATGCTCGTTTTGCTCGTCCCTTTTTTCACAAATCTCTGTTTCGACGGCTGGTGGCAGGCGCAGTTTTCCCACTTTACTTCCAATTGGTATTCCAGGCATTCCTTCAACTTTCCGCTTTATGTCATTTGCACGATCTTGTCGGTCGGCATTTATCTGCCGATGGTCGCCTGGCTCTCACTCTGGATCGGCCTTAAGGTGCGGACGCAGGCGCGGGCCATCATAAGCTCGCTGGCGGCAATCGTGGGTTGGTGCACGGTGCCGTTAATGGTGTTCGTCATGCCGCTGGGGATCTTATTTCCGGCTTCTCAAGTGTCGATCGACTTCGCGAAGTACTTGGTATTGCTGAGTCTCGCTTCGATTATTGCCGTCAATGAATTCGACGCCCTGCCGGAGTTCCCCGGTTCCGGGTGGCTGGCCCTGCTTGTAAACTTTATGGTGTATGGAACGGCGCTCATGATCTTTCGCAGATTGTGCCTGACAAAGGCCGACCGGCTGCTCGGGCGGTTGGAGGCAGATCGCGAGCGCTCGACGTTCGTACCCTATTCGATGGCCCATGATCCACTCGCGAAACCCTCGGCCAGGTCAACCGCCTGACGCTCAGAAACGGGCTGCCGTGCTGGATGCGCTGGCGCGCGCTCTTGCGCCCGCCGTTCTGGCGCTCGCCGCCTGGCTCTTTCCGGCCGTGGCCCGCGCGATCGAGGTGAAGCAGACGGTCTGGGGGTTCGACGGCCAGGTCGTAAGCCAGCGCTTCAACCTGTTTTCGGCATTGGCCGATAACCCGACGGCGAGCCCCTACGAGGGGACGATGCAGCTTCGCAAGATCAGTTTCGGGAAGCAGGTCGACGCGGTGATCGTCGAACCGATTTACCTGTCGCCCTATTCCAGCCGCTGGGTGCAGTTCTACCCGTACATCGCCTCAGACTTCGACAATTGGGAGCTGTCATGGGGTGCGGGAGCAGCCAACAGCCTCTCGCCGCCGGTGCCCCGGTTGGGCAAGCCCGCCGCCGTGCTGCTGGAGGACCCTGACGCGGGGTCGCGATCGGCCGGCGCGATCAAGCGGCTCCCCGACAATCTGTTTCCGGCGCACGCGACAGCCACCGATTGCCTTGCCGCCGTCGTGCTCGACCATGTTCCCCGCTGGGATACGGCCCGCCAGCGGTCTTTTCTCGAATGGCTTCGCCGCGGCGGACGGACTTACCTCTTGCGGTCGTCGGTCGACGGCAAATTTCCCGAGTTCGCAGGCGAGTTGCAAAGCGTAAGTTCGTCGAATGAGAAGGCCCGCGTCGGCTCGGGATATGTCTACCGCCTCGAAAGGAACGTTCGGCAACTCGATATTTCGTTCGTCGAGCGCGTACTCGTTGCCGGCGTCGAACCCGGCGCTGAAGTCGCCGAAGAAATCGCCCGGAAAGCGACCGGGGCCACCGGGTCGCAAGTGGGCGCGGCACAAGGGTTTCAGGCCGAAGACGGAATGGGGAACAACCAGGAAGGGTTCGATTACCGGTTTTCGGCCTCGCGGTGGGAGGTCGAAGAAACGCTCCTCACCAGGCTCAAGACCCTTTCGGACCCCGATCATAGTTGGTTCTTGATTCACATTCTGGCGCTGGTTTATTTGGGAACGATCGGCCCGGGTTGTTATGCGATCGGACGGATGTGCGGCGGAGACTTTCGCAAGACGTTCGGTTTTCTTCTGGCGGCGATCGGCCTGTTCAGCATTGCGTTTCTGTTCGTCGGGCGGCGCGGATACCACGAGGCGACCCAGGCGCACGCGGTGGCCATTGCCCGGCAAGACGCCCCAGGGCGGTTCGATGTGACGCAGTGGTCCAATGCCTTCGTCGTCCAGGGGGGCGATTATTCGCTCACGCATGCCGGCTCCAGCCGAATTTACTCGTCTTGCCAGGATCAGGAGGCGGTTCGCGGCGAGATCAGAAATGGTCCCGACGCCCATTTCCTGGCAGACATGCCCCCCTTTTCGTCTCGCTCTTTCGCGCACCGCGCCCTGGTCGATGCTCCGCCGATTGCCGTTGAGATCGAAGAATGGCTCACTGCTCAAGACCAGAGCCCGGTCAACATGACGGTGCGCGACATGTCGTTGCCCCCCGCGCTGCGAGTCCAGCGGATTCTGGCAAAATTCAAGCTTCGCAAAGGCCCGAATTTTCCCGCGGTCAATCGCGGTCTATGGGCGCTTTATGGACACAGGCTGTATCGACTCAAAGATTCGGGAGAGCAACTGGAGCTGACGGCAGAAAACCGGCCGCTGCGCGATCTCATCCGAACCGACAAGTACAACCGCTACAGCCTGGCGTTCGACCCTATGGCTCAGCAAGTTCAATGGCCCGCTGTCAAACCCGAGCCCACGACGCTCGATGTGTTCGACAACCTGTTCTTTCCCCTTCTGACCCGCAGTCTCGATCTCGCCGACCAGCGCGCCGTCGAGAGCTTTTCTCTGCCGACCGACCGCGTTCGACTGTTTGTCTACGCTCCCATGCCTTCGGGTTTGTTTCTCAAGGACGCGCGATTCGCCGTGCAGCAGGGGTTCGTGCTTTTTTCCCTCGACATCTTCGAGCCGGAGCCGCGATGAGCGAATATCAGCCGGGGTATCCCGCGGTCGAGGTTAAAAACCTGAGCCAATCGTTCGGCGATCGTTGGGCCGTGCGGAACGCGAGTTTCACCGTCGAATCGGGGTCGCTGCACGGGTTTGTGGGTCCCAACGGGGCCGGCAAGACGACGACGCTCAAAATCATCTGCACGCTGCTGGAGCCGCAGGCGGGAGCGATTCGCGTCTTCGGCCAGGATGTGGTGCTCTCGGCGCGGGAAGTCCGCCGCCGCATCGGATTCATGCCCGACCACTTCAGCATGTATCGGCGGATGTCGGTGTTCGAGTATCTCGATTTTTTCGGGGCGGCGTATGGCCTCACCGCGGCTCAGCGCGACAAGGTGATTGCCGACGTGCTGAACCTCACCGAAATGCACGCTCGCCGCAACGACCTGATTTCGGGCCTGTCGCGCGGCATGCAGCAGCGCGTGAGCCTGGCGCGGGTGCTGGTGAGCGACCCCGAGCTGCTCTTGCTCGACGAGCCTGCATCGGGGCTTGATCCCCGCGCGCGCATCGACCTCATGGAAATCCTTAAAGAGCTGCAGCGCATGGGGAAGAGCATTTTTATCAGCTCGCACATTCTTTCTGAGCTGGCCGAGCTGTGCGACAGCGTCACGATTATCGACGCCGGCCGCATCAAATACAGCGGCGCCATGGGCGCCCTTCTGGTGCGCAGCGACGAACATCCCACGTACCGCCTGTGTTTGGCGGCCGAATGGCCCGAAATCGAACGGCGGCTGGGCGAGCTTCCGGGCGTCGTGGGCGTCGAGCGGCTTGACGGCAAACCCGAATTTCGCATCTCGTTCGATGGGTCATCCACCGACACCAACGGCATCCTGCGGGGCGTGCTCGACCTGGGAGCGACGATCGCCTCGTTCGCCGAAGAACGCCGCCACCTCAACGAAGCCTTCATGGACCTCACCCAAGGGGGCATCGACTGATGTTCGCGGGCACCCTGGCGATGCTGCACCGGGCGCTGCGAGTCGACGCGCGGCTCTGGCGAACGCATGTCTTTCGGTTTTCGTTCGCCTTTTTGATCTACATTGGCGTGTGGCTGACGCGTCAAACGAGTTTTTCGGTCGGTGCGCCGGGCCTCAGGCTGTTTGAGGCGATGACCTGGCTCAACGTGGCGCTCATCGTGCTGGCGGGGATCAGCTTCTTCGCGACGGCGATCACCGAAGAGAAAGAATTGGAAACGTTAGGTCTGCTCAAGCTGGCAGGGATCGATCCCTTGGGAATTCTCCTCGGGAAATCGACCAGCCGCCTTTTGGGGGCCATCCTGCTTCTGCTCGTGCAGTTTCCATTCATTCTGCTGGCCATCACGCTGGGTGGCGTCACAATCGAGCAAGTCATTGCCGCCTATTGCTCGCTGGCGGCATTCCTGGTGCTCATGGCTAATCTGGGCCTGTTTTGCTCGGTGGCCTTTCGGCGGGGAGGGACGGCGTCGATCGTGACCCTCGTGGTTCTCATCGTCTATTTTGCGGCGCCCTATGCGATCGGCACGATCAAACTCGGGTTCATCAACGGAGCCGTGATTGCGCCAAACGGGGCGATCGCCAAAGGCTTCGATCGTGCCGCCCTGTGGTGCAACGACGCTTCGCTCGTCACGCGTTTGCGGGAGACGATGCGCACCGGCTTTATTGAGCAGCCGATCGGGTTTCAAGTTCTTGTGTCGCTGGCCGGCGCGGCGGCCGTGTTTGCCGCGGCGTGGCTGGGTTTTAACTATTTTACGAGCGATTCAAAAACCGAGCGAAGGCCGCGGGCCGACTTGCACGGCCGATTCATCGGGCTATTGAGGCGTCGCCGCAGCAGGCCCGAGAGGCGCGCCCTCGTCTGGAAAGAATACCAATTCGTCGTCGGCGGGCTCCCCATGCAACTGGCCAAGTTGTTGATCTATGGACTGATCGCCGCGGCGACGCTTTGGGCCAGCGAGCGATATTACAATTACCCGATGTCGCTGGCGGCGCAGTACGTCGTCGTGGGGATGCTGACGGCGATCGTTCTGGAATCAAGTCTTTACGCGTCAGTCATCTTTCATGACGAGTGGCGCGACCACACGCTTCCCATTCTTGCCATGCTGCCGGTGCGGGCGCCGGCGATTATTTCTTCGAAAATCGTCGGCTGCGCCCCGGGGCTGATTCCCGCTTTGATCTGGCTCATCGTGGGGTGCGCGGTCTGGCCCGATGGCCTCGAAGAGGCGGTCAAATTCGTCCTGCTCCCCAGTCGCTGGTTTTTTGTCCTCGTGTGGCTCTTGTTCCTGACCTTGATCGCCTTTTTTTCGCTCGTCGTGCGCTGGGGCGCCTTGCCTTTGGCGCTCTTGGTGATGGCGCTGGCGGCGGTCGTCACCAGTCTGTGCGGCTCGCCCATCATCCTGCTGTTGCAGTTGGTCAATCGCCAATCGGGAGTCGCGGAAGGGGGCTTCGTCTTCGTCGACGCCGTCATCGGCCTTTTGATCTTCGGATTGCAATTCGACCTGCGCCGGCGGCTGGAGATTGCCTCGTCGCAGTGAACGCGAAAGGGAAGCAGAGGGCACATTCGAGGATCAATTCAATCAGTCGGAATCTGCCCAAATGCCGGTCGGTCCGCGAATGAGGAAATTAAGAAACTGCCGTCCGCTGAAAGATTTGGAAAATGACGACTTCGTCGAACGACAAATTGTTCGTAATCCTTGAGGCACTACAGCGAGCGAAGATTTTCTACTCCCTTTCGGTGACTCGTGAGGAGGCCGTTACAATACTTGCTGTCGTTCCCGGAGAATTTTGGGAAATCGATGTCTTTCGAAATGGAGACTGTCGAGGTTGAGCGATTTCTGACCCACGGCGGAATTGTCGGCGAAGAAGAGCTGAATGCGCTTATCGCACGCTTCAGCGATGCTTGATGCAGGCCTGCTCTTGGCCCTTCTTTGCCAACGTAGCCAATACGCTTCCATCGAGAATGGGCGGGATTCAGCCGCTCTGGCCCAGAAAATTGCCCCGTAGGATTTGACAAAGGGCATTTTCGGACGTTTAGTTGATTAGCCGGCATTCTCTTGCCTGCCAAGGGGCATTTTCTTGCCTTCCACTCAACGTCAACGCCGTTTGCGACGACTTGCGTCGAGCTGCCGCTTTCTGATTCCCGAACTGGGTACCGCCATGTATGGTTTTCCAGCCGAATTTTGGCGTTGGATCAAGGCCCTGGGCGCTCCGTCGCAGCGAGGATCAAGGCGGCTGAGGCGGGCGCGATCGAATCCATTTTTCAACGTCGCCGCGCAGATTGAAGAGCTTGAATCCCGCCAGTTGCCCACCGTCACGTTCCATGGCGGGGCGCTGCTGGCCAACGTCGAAGCGCAGCCGGTCTACTTCGGCTCCGATTGGAAAGCCACCGCGGCACTCTCGGCCCAGGCGGGGCAATTGGGCCAGTTTGTTTCGACCATCGTCAATAGTCCCTACATGGACATGTTGAGCAATGCCGGCTACCACGTCGGGCGCGGCGCCTTCAGCGCCGGAGTTGCCGCCGACATCGCGCTCAACAAGACGTCAGGCGTCACCGACGCCCAGATTCAGGGCGAAATTCAGGCGATGATCAAGGCCGGCCAGTTGCAAGCGCCGGACGCCAATCGGCTGTACATCGTGTACGTCGAGCCGGGGGTCGTCGTCCGTCTGGGTTCTTCCGCCAGCAATACTTCGTTTCTCGGGTACCACGGCGCGTTTGCCGGGACGACTGCGGCAGGAATCGCGGCCGACATTCATTATGCCGTGATCGCCTTTCCCGGCGCGCCGAATTTCACCGCCTCGTCGCAAGGCTTCTCTTCGAACTTCAACGAAATGACGTCCGTCACTTCGCATGAGTTGGCCGAAGCGGTGACGGACCCCAATGTCAATTACAAGGCGCTGGGGTGGTACGACGACCAGAACAACGGCGAAATCGGCGACCTGGCCGAGGGGCATTACGCTCAGCTTGCCGGTCCCAACGGCACATCATTCCAGGTCCAGGATGTCGTGAATCAGAGCGACCAGGTGATTAGTCCCGCCTCGACGCCAACGCCCACGCCGCCGGCGACCCTCTCGGCGCCTCAAAACGTCTCGCTCACCGCTCTTTCGACCACGACGGCTCAGTTATCGTGGGGAGCGGTCGCGGGAACGCAGGGTTACAGAGTGTTTCAGGTCAATGGATCGCAGTCGGTGCTGTTGGGCACCCTGAGCGCGTCGACGACTTCCGTACAGATCACCGGTTTGACGCCCGGCGCCAGGGAATCATTCAAGGTCGAGGCGTTTAGCGGCACGGCCACGGCCGATTCACAGGTGGTTAGCGTCACGATGCCCGCCAGCCAGCCCCAGCATCTGACGGCGCCGCAAGTTTCGGCCGCCGCTTTGTCATCGACCACCGTCTCGCTCACATGGAACTCCGTCGCCGGCGCGCAGGGATATCGAATTTATTGGTGGAACGGCTATCAGTCGGTTCTGTTGGGAACGGTCGGCTCATCGACGACTGCCGCGCAAATCAGCGGCCTGAGCCCGGGAATGCGATCGTACTTCCTGGTTGAAGCCTTTAGCGGCAGCAGCGTCGCCGATTCGTCCTGGGTCAGCGTTGTGACGCCTTACGCGAGCGCCCACAACAACAGCCACGCGGGTTAGTCCCGCCACCAGCGGCGGGCCTGGCGGTCGATTTCGGTTTCCAAAGGCACGCGCCAGGTTTGCCGCACGCGCCGATTTCCCGGCGCCGCGTCGTCTCGGGAGCATCTTCTCGCGGGCGGCTATTCGGCAAAGGCCGCGCCCCAAAGACCGCTTCCGGTTTGGTTGCGTCCCAGAGCAAGGCGTTAAAAGACGGCACTGGCCGG
>DATGKC010000085.1:0-10555 GCA_035294845.1 Planctomycetaceae bacterium
ATTCTGATCAACCTGATCGGAAATGCGATCAAATTCACATTGTCGGGATCGGTAACGCTCACGGTGCGCTTCCTTCTTCACGAGTCCCCGCCGCCGAAGATTCAATTCGACGTGGCCGACACCGGCATCGGCATGTCGCGCGAGCAGATCGCCAAATTGTTCGAGCCGTTCACCCAGGCCGACGCCTCGAGCACCAGGCAATTCGGCGGAACCGGATTAGGCCTGGCGATCAGCCGCCGACTGGCCCGCGTTCTTCAGGGCGATGTCACCGTGACCAGCTCGCCCGGCAAGGGAAGCGTGTTTCGGCTCGAACTCGCACTGGAGAAGTCGGCTGCATTGCCGTCGGACGGCCAGGGCGCCTCTCCCCACCAGGCTGCTGCCGCCTCCGAGTTAACCGAAGCGATCGCCTTCCCAAAAGGCGGCCGGCCTTTTGGCGAATCGCTGAAAGCCGAAGCCAGGTCAACTCTTTCGTCGCTCCCGCCGTCGGCCAATCCCTCGCAGGCCCCCGCGCAATTGGCGGGAATGCGGATCCTGCTGGCCGAAGACGGTCCCGACAACCGCCAGCTTGTCGGGTTCGTGCTCAGGAAGGCCGGGGCCGAAGTTGCTTTCGCCGAAAATGGGCGGATCGCCGTCGACGCGGCTCTCGCCAGGTACCGCGCTGCAGAACCCTTCGATGTGATTTTGATGGACATGCAGATGCCCGTGCTCGACGGCTACTCGGCGACGCGCGAGTTGCGCTCGCACGGTTACGGCCTGCCGATTATCGCATTGACGGCCCACGCCATGTCCGACGATCGGCAAAAATGCCTCGATGCCGGTTGCGACGATTATGCGACCAAGCCGATCCATCGCGCCGAACTGCTCAATCTGATCGCGCACCACGCCAGCCCGGCGGAAGCCGCTTGCTCTTGATGCGTAGCGGAAAATCGCCGGAGTTCAGTGGATGCACAAGCGAGACGCTTATGCTACGTAGAGCAAGCGTCTCGCTTGCTCGTGCTACCGGCTGCGATCGCCGTCTCGGCGGCCGCTGAATTCCGGCGTGCACAAATCGCCGCAGGCCTCTTGAGCGGCGGCATCGGCCAGGCGAAATCCCTCGCGGGCCGTGGCCGCCGAGACGCCGGCATTGACGGCCGCGACGACTCCCACCAGGGCGTTGAGCGTCTCGTCGTTGATTCCGGCCGACCGCGCCTTTTGGATGCGGCCCTGCGTGCAAACCTGGCAGCCGCGAGTCATCGTCACGGCCAGGCCCACGAGGTGTTTTTCGCGCTCGGTGATGAGCGCGGTCTCGTGCGTCTTTCGAAGATATTCGGTTACCTGACTCCCATCGTAAGACATGTTCTTGGTTCCTTGTGATAGAACAAAACTCGGTGACTGAATTGCATTCAGGGGACGAACTCGGCGCGGCTGGTTCCCGCGGGCTTGGTTTTCACCACGACCTCGCTGCCGGGCCCAACAGGAAACAGCCTCATGGGGGAACCCGTCAACACCACCTGGCCCGGCGAAAGCGCCAGGCCGAATCCCGCCAATCGGGCTGCCAACCAGCGAAGCGACTCGATCGGGCGGCTGAGCAGCGACGACTTGGCAATCATATCGCCCGAATCGTCTTTGATCCAAATGGTCAAATCGGGCTTTCCGTCCGGCATCGGGCGCCCCTCGTCGTCGGCCAGCACGAATCCCGCATGCATGCCGTTGCTGGCGATCAACTCTTGGCAGCAGGGGTTGGGGCTTTGCAGCACGTAATGGTGCAGCTCGATCACCGGAAAGACTTCGGCGATCGTCTTGAGATATTCCTCGTTGCCGAGCGAAGCATCGGACGCGGCGCCGTTCAGTCGAATGGCGATCTCGCCTTCAACCGCCAGGTTCGCGAATGATCGGCACGAGAGCTTTGTTCCAGACGCGTAGCATGACGTATCGAAGAGCCGGCCGAAGATCGGCTCGCCGATGCCCAACTGTTGTTGAATCGCCCGGCTCGTGCAGCCGACCTTGTAGCCGATGATTTTCTCACCGCGCGTCTCGCGAAGCCGCGCCACTTCGGTTTGCAATTCATACGCCTGGGCGACCGAAAGCTCGGTCTGTCGCGAGAACATCCGGTTGGGAGTCTTCGCATCTAAGTCGGCCAATTGGCGCGCCGCCAGGCGGCGAATTTCATCGGTCATCGCGGCGGTGTCCTGGACTTTCATCTTGCCGCCCTTCAGGCGTCCCAAATCTTCGTGCCATATTTTTTCACCCATACCGTCGTGTGTGCTATGTTGCGACTACGCGCGGATGAATACCACGCGGGTCAATCTGTAAATCCGCGCGTATCCACGAAATCGGCGGTCATTGTCCTTTGGTTACGGCCTTCGGCCGCGCTGGGGTTTTCATGGACTGTCACCAAACAGTTTCAGCGCGCGTTCTACTTCGGCGTCGACGTCCCCGCCTTCGTAAAACCAAAGCCGGCCGCGCACCCGCACTTCTTCGCCCGGCGGACAATCGGCCAACACCGGATCGGCATGTAAACAGGGAACAGGCGCGTTGCCCCAGGCGCGACCGCAGCGTTCCCAGGCCGTCAGAATCCAGCGGTCGCCCGTCGCCGATCGAGCGGCCGCGACCGGGCTGCGGAAAAGCTTCCGGTCATTGTTCTGCCGGTCGAAATCCTGTGCGCCTGCGAGCATGACGCAACTCTGCGTGCGCAGGCCCGTAAGCAAATTGGCAGAGTCGTTTCGCAGCCAAAGTTCCATTTCCACCACCTCGGCAGACGGACGAACCGAGGCCCCGAACGCGATTTTGTTGGGTAGCCGCTGCTCGCGCGTCAAGCTTCCGTCGGTGCGGCGCTGCCAGTCGATATTTTCCAGCCACATGTTTCGTTCATCCCAAATCGTGGGAATGTGGGTATGTGCCAGGTAGGCGAGGCCCAAATTGCTGAAAATCGCCTCGGGAAGATCGACCACGACATAACTCGTCGCGTCCCAAGGAAGAAAAACGCTGAACTTCGTCCCGCGCTGCGGCACGACCGCCCCTTCCCGAAACCCCTTTCGCGGATGCCTTCCGCCGGGATAAGGCAACACGCGAATTGCTTTTTCCTTGTCTGGTCCTGGCGCCGGCTGCGACAGGTCGAGGCGCATTTCCTTGGCGCGCCCTTGAAGTGCCTCGGCGCTCAAACCCGTTACCTGGGCCGCTTCCGACCAGGTGAAGCGATGATGGCGGACCATGTTTTCGAGCCAGTAGGCCAGCTCCGCTCGAGTGGCTTTCATCTCGGTGGGCAACAGCAGCCTCTCCTCGGGAAACGTCGGTTGCCGCGTTTCGATGAGGCGGTCCGCCGGGCGAGCTTCGAGCGACAGGTGCGTCTTCAGGTCTTGGAACGAAATGACCTTGAAGTTCCCATGCTTCAGATAGTCCATGTATTCGCGGAACCGCTCGGGAGTGGTGTTGACCCAGGGATGCGGATCGGGAACTCCGTGAAACTGCAAGATCACTGCGGCGCCTCTTCTGGCCTTCTCGACCACGTTCTGGAAATGCGCCAGCGTCCAATCGGGGTTGGCGTCGCCTGTGGTCGGTATCAGGAGCCGATGATGCTTTTGGGGATCGAACAGCGGGCCGATTTCGTTCTGGAAGCGCCGGCCAAACTCCACCTCGGGTTGCATGCCGCGCCGGGCCAACTGGCAGCCAATCTGATCCAATTCCCGAATCGCCTCTGGGCCGAAGGCATTGCCGCACCAGGCAAAGCTCGTCGGCCGGGGGACGCCGACTTTCCCCAGCTCGTGCTCGACCAAAGCCAATTCGGCGGCGATTCGGCCCGCATCCCTGGGAATGACGAAAGCCGGGTGCGTCCAGCTATGGTTGCCGATCTCGAAACCCATCTCATGGATTTCAGCGATCTCTTGCCAGGTGAGATAGTTCTTGGGATCGTCCACCATCCAGCGGTGGGTCACGAAAAAAGTCGCCCCAAAATCGTGTTCTTTGAGCAGCGGCGCGACGAACGAGCGATGCGTCTTGACGGCGTCGTCGAAGGTCAGCACGACGAGCCTATCGGCCTCGGGGGCGGCGAGAGCCGTTTGACCCCAACCCAGCGAGGCCAAAGCAGCCACCTGGGCCCCTGTATTGACGGTCTGTTTGAAGAACTCGCGCCGGCTCGTTTTTGCAGTGGTTGCGGACATATTTTCCCTGTCGGTCAATCGCCCAGGTCAAACGGCTTGCCCACCATCGCCTTCCATTGCTTCTTCTGGGCATCGGTGAGCATCGCTTCGAGTTTGGCCTCGTGGTCTTTGCGGATTTTCATGATCTTGGGCCTGATCTCCTGCGGGTCGCCTCCTTCCTGCGCCTGCTTGAAGACAGGCTCGATGTTGCTTTGAAGTTCTTGAACGATCGTCATGAACTGTTTTTGCTGGTCGTCGGTGATGTTGAGTTCTTTCGAGACATCGGGATGACCGAGCGCGAACAGCCCTTCCATTTGCAGCCCGATTTGCTTCACTCGCTTGAGCTGATCTGGGGTCAGCGCGTCTTTGAGCACGTTGTCCAGTTTTTCGGTCGCTTTCTGGGCGTATTCCGCGTGCTTTTTTTGTCGCTCGTCGGGTTTCGCGTCCTGGAGGCTCTGGAAGAACTCTTGGGCCTCCTGGATGATCGTGTCGACCCGGCTGTTGAGCTTGCCCCGTTGGTCGCCGGTGAGCTTGAGCTCGTCCTGCACCTTGTCGCGGAAGACCAAGAACTGACGGCCGAGCATCTGCGACAGTTGCCGCCGGGCCTCCTCCGGAAGCTGCTGGGCTGTCGCGGGCGCCGCCAAGGCAATCTCTTCCGCGGCGCCGGCTTCCTCAGCCGAGACCGGTTCGCCGATGATGCCGTAGCGGACGTCGCACTCGATGTCAATGGCGTGGCCCGCCCACAGAACACCCAGGTCGGCTTGGCCCTTCAATTGAGGCAAGTTCTTGTTCCCCCACTTCAGCTTTTCCGAGCCGCGCGCCACAAGGAGGAGACGGGGCACTCGGTCCTTCTTGATCTCGATGATCCCTTCCCACGCGAGCTTGACCTCGTGCCGCCACCAAGCGAAGTCGCCGCCCCTGCCGGCGTCGCTCGCACCTCCGGCGGCTTCCGACTTGCCCTCCACGCGGACCCGGACCGGATCGTTCCCGTCCGCCTCGACCGTTTGCGCCCAGAACTCGCACTGCTTGAGAGCGTTTTTGGCGCCGCCGCCAGGGTTGTCAACCGGGTTCACGTCCAGTTGCCCCAGGAATGCATGGCTCACCAGCAGCCGCGCCAGGTCGTCGGCCAACCGGAAGCGCTCGGCGCCCGCGTCCGCCAGCGCCTTGGCCAATGCCTCTTGCATGGCCACGGGAACGTGGAAGCGGTCCTCGACGTAGTGCTCCTGGCGCAGGGTGTCGGCCAGGGGCTTGCCGTCCTTGTCGAGCGCCCGGCCAAACACACGGGCGATGATTGTTCCCTCGCGCAGTGGCGGCTTGGCGGGACAGTGTTTCCCCTCGGGATGTCGGTCGAGGACCGGCAAGACCTTGCCGATGTCCGCAATGTCTGCCACCTTCTGGCTCGGAAACTTCCCGTAGCGCTCGGCCGCGACGGGCTTCTTCGCGTCGGGAAACTGGGCGAACCGCTTGGCGCTGTGGTCAAGAAAGGCGAGCACGCTCTTGTCGTCGTCGAACATCACCGCCCAGTCCAGCACCTTGCCGGCGGAGTTGACGACGCAGATTCCCTGGGGAACGATCTTGGAGCGGCCGATCTCTCGGTAGAGCTGGCCTTCCTCGTCGTCGGTCGGGTTATTCATCAGGCCGGCTTTGACGGCCACGGGCACGAAATCGGCATTGACGCGACGAATGACGTCGGGATTGGAGAAGACCGCCTCACGGACGGCGCCAGCGTACACTCAGCAACGCGCGTCGTCGCTGGGTCGGTCGATGAAGACCCACAGCAGGGCGGGCTTGCCCCTGGCACGCGACTCCGTAAGCCCGTCGAGCAAACAGCTCTTCCAGGCAATCTCGCGCCAGGCAACCTTGCTCGCTCTCAGGGCCTCGATCTCCGCCTGTAAGGCATCGGGAGTCGCCGGTGTCGTCGCGGAACGTGGAACTTGCTGGCCCAAAGTAATGCCTGCGAACAGCGTCAAACACATGCCCGCTATCGTTTTCCTCATGGTCTTTGCTCCTTCGAGATGAGATCAGTCTTCCAGTGTAAACGGCTTGCCCACCATCTCCTTCCATTGCTTCTTTTGGGCATCGCTGAGCATCGCTTCGAGTTTGGCCTCGTGGTCTTTGCGGATTTTCATGATCTTGGGCCTGATCTCCTGCGGGTCGCCTCCCTCCTGCGCCTGCTTGAAGACCGGCTCCATCTTGCTTTGAAGTTCCCGGACGATCGTCATGAACTGCTTTCGTTGGTCGTCGGTGATGTTGAGTTCTTTCGAGACGTCGGGATGACCGATCGCGAACAGCCCTTCCATTTGCAGCCCGATCTGCTTGACCCGCTTGAGCTGATCTGGGGTCAGCGTGTCTTTGAGGACGTTGTCGAGTTTCTCGGTCGCTTTCTGGGCGTATTCCGCATGCCTTTTTTGCCGCTCGTCGGGTTTTGCGTTCTGGAGGGTCTGGAAGAACTCTTGGGCCTCCTGAAGGATCGTGTCGACCCGGCTGTTGAGCTTGCCCCGCTGATCGCCGGTGAGCTTGAGCTCGTCCTGCACCTTGTCGCGGAACACGATGAACCGCGGCCCCAGCATCTGCAGCATCATCTGCACTTGCTCCTGAGCGCGTACGGCCGCAGGCGACAGGCAGACGAATGAAACGGCAAACAAAAGCGCCGCGGGCGGGCAAAATCGTCTCATGGCACGATCTCCGAAAAGAGGCGTTTCATTGGATAGCACGACCGATCAATCGACGAACATCAGCTCATCCGACATCAATAAAGTCTGCGCGTAGCGTTCCCACGGACCAAGCGGCGGTGCGCGGGGCTTGTCTTCGGGCGCCGCCGTGGCGTCTTTCGGCTGCGGCGCCGACGAAGCCTGCTCGGTTTCAATAAATCTTCGTCCCAACTCGATCTCATCCGCCGTCGGATCGCGTTGAAAGACGCTTTGATAGAGATACGCCATTCGCGCGAGGGGCGCATCGAGCCGTTGGAATTCGGCCCGCCCCGCCAGGCTGGACGCCTGCTGCATGACGAACGAGTTGTTGAAAAAGAAGAGCGCCTGTTGCGGCGACGTGGTGGCGTAGCGCCGGCCCGTGATCGTGTCGGGGTCGGCGAAATCAAAGGCGCGCAAGAGCTGCGGCAGGTTCTGCCGGTCGATGAAGCCATAAATCGCCCGGCGAGGGGACGGCGACTGATCGCCGGCGCCGGCAAAGCCGCCGCCGGGGGAGACGCGCGGCTGCGGCGCGAGCTCGACGGTGCGCCCGCCGACTGTCCGATCGAGGTTGCCGGCCACGAACAGCAACGTGTCGCGCATCGGTTCGAAGTCGAGGCGGCGGCGATTCGCTTTCGATAATAACCGGTTCTCGGGATCAGCCGCCTCGCTGTGCAAGCCGTCGTCGCTCGATTGCCGATACACGCGCGAAAGCATCAGCCAGCGGTGCAGCTTCTTGAGCGACCAACCCTCGTCCATGAACCTCGCGGCCAGATAGTCGAGCAATTGCGGATGGCTGGGGGGCTGGGAACGCACGCCGAAATCGTCGGGAGTCGTCACCAGCCCTTCGCCGAAATGGTGCAGCCAAACCCGATTGACGATGACCCGCGCGGTGAGGGCGTTGTCGCGATTGGCGATCGCCCGCGCGAGCTCCAACCGGCCGCTCCCGGTTGTGAATGGCCGGCGATTTTCACCCGCGAGAACGTGAAGGAACTGGCGCGGCGCTTCATCGCCCGGATTGTTGGGATTTCCGCGGATGAAAATGCGCGCATTCTGCGCCTGCGGATTGTCGTAGAGAACCATCGCCCGCAGCGGCGCGCCGGGATGGCGCGCATCGATCCGATCGAATTCCGAGCCGAGCTGCTGAAGCTGCATCTGCACCATCGGAGCCAATAACTGACGGACCATGCTCTGCGGCAGATGCGCCGGCCCGTCGTCGCCCAAGAGCGCCTTTTGGAGCTCTGCGCGCGCCCCATCGGAAATAGCCGGCACAATAGTCTCGGGTTGCGGCTGCGACGCTTGACCCGCCGCCTCTTCGACCAGGCGCGCATAGCGGTCGGCGACTTCCTTGAGAGATGCGGGCGGCTCTCCCGCGAACGCCTGCGCCACCAGCCGATTCACCGGATGCTTAAGGGCGTCGCCGGCGATTTTGGCAGACAGCTCTCGCGCTCGGTCGGCGAAGTCGGTTTCACTGAGGGCAGCAAACGCGAACCAGGGAGCGAAAATCGGATCGCTCGCGGTGTCGCACTTTTCGAGGGCCATTTTCCAGCGCATCGCGCCGGCGCGCTGCACGAGAGCGTTGGGGTCTGGAAATGCAGTCTCGTTCTCGGACCGCGCTTTTTCGGGGGGAGCGCGACTGGCGAGCAGATGCTCCGCTGTCAATTTGCGGTGTCGCTCGAGAATCTCGGCCTCCTGCTTGCCGATAATGTCTTGCCGTTTCGCATCCAATTTTTGTCGCAGCGATTGATACTCCAGGAATGCCGCCGGATCGGGCATGCCCACCACCGGAAGCGGGTCGGGCTCGTTCGAGCTGGCGAAGACGCCATAAAGCCCATAGTAATCGCGCGTCGGAATCGGGTCGTATTTGTGATCGTGGCACCGCGCGCAGCTCACCGTCAGCGCCATCGTGCCGCGCGTGACGACGTCGATCCGGTCGTCGATCGTGTCGTGGACGTTGTTGAGAAACCGGCGCCCCACGGTGATGAACCCCAGAGCCGCCAGGGCCGGCGCACTTTCGCCCAGCGCCAGTTGATCGGCTGCGATCTGTTCGATGAGAAACCGATCGTAGGGCAGATCGGCGTTGAATGCACTGACGACATAGTCGCGATACGTGAACGCAAAGGGACTCACCGGGTCGGCGCCCCCGGTATCGCCGCGCGTGTTGGCATACCGCGCCACATCCAGCCAGTGCCGGCCCCAGCGTTCTCCATAGTGCGGCGATGCCAGAAGCCGCTCGACCACGGTTGCAAAAGCGTCGGGCGACGGATCGGCCATAAAGTCGGCCACTTCCGCCGATGTGGGAGGCAGGCCGATTAGATCATAGCTGGCGCGGCGGATCAGCGTGCGTTTGTCGGCCGCGGGAGCCGGCTCCAGCCCGGCTGCCTCCAGTCTTTCCAGGATGAAGGCATCGATCGGCGATTCGACGAGGCGGGCGTCTCTCACCGCAGGCGGCAGAGGGCGCTCGACCGGCCGGAAGGCCCAATGCGCGCGTCCCGCCGCATCGTCCGCAAACGCCGGGGCGCAGACAAGCGCCGCAACGATCACGACGACGAATGGCCAAACGCGACAAGAAATCGCACGTAACAGGGCGGCGTTTATTTTTTGATCACTCCCCAGGGCGGTGCCCTGGGCTTTCATCTTGCCGCCCTTCAGGCGATCCAGGCGCGAGTCGCTCTTGCAATTGAATCGTTGGCGCATGCGCGGCGTTTCTCTGCGGCGACTCATCGTGGCCGGCCTTCGTTCGTGTATTTTCACGCAATCAAATCGTGCACAACTTCGCCGTGAACGTCGGTCAGGCGAAAATCGCGGCCCGCGTAACGGAACGTGAGCTCGGTGTGGGTGAAGCCCAACAGGTGCAGAATCGTGGCGTGCAGATCGTGCACGTGGACCTTGTTCTCGATGGCCTTGAAACCGAATTCGTCGGTGGCGCCGTGCACATAGCCGCCTTTGACGCCGCCGCCGGCCATCCACACCGTGAAGCCATGATGATTGTGATCGCGCCCTTTGCCGAAGCGGTTGTTGGGGAGCCCCATCACCAATTCGACCGTGGGAGTGCGTCCGAATTCGCCTCCCCAGATGACGAGCGTGTCGTCGAGCATGCCCCGCTGCTTGAGGTCCTTGAGCAATGCGCCGATCGCCTGGTCGCACTCTTTGGCCAGCCTGCGGTGCCCGGCTTCCAGATTCTCGTGATGATCCCAAACGGCCCCAGCGGAATGCCAGACTTGCACAAAGCGCACGCCGCGCTCGACCAGCCGCCGCGCGATCAGAATTTGGCGCGCCTGCGTTCCTTCGCCGTACAATCGGCGAATCGACTCGGGCTCCTGGCTGACGTCGAAGGCATCGCTGGCTTCGAGCTGCATGCGATACGCCAGCTCGAACGATTGGATTCGCGAATCGATCTGGGCGCTGCGGTCGCGCTCGCGGCGGTGCCGCTCGTTCAGCTCGCGGAGCAAATCGAGTTGGCGGCTCTGCTCGGGGGCCGAGAGGCGCGCGTTCTGCACGTTTTCAATCAGTTTCTCGATTTGCGTGTGGCGCGTGTCGACATAGGTCCCCTGATAGGCCCCCGGCAGAAAGGCCGAGCGCCAATTCTGCGGGCCGGCGTCGGGAAAGCCGCCGGGAGACATGGCGACAAAGCCGGGCAGGTTCTGGTTCTCGGTTCCCAGGCCATAGATGACCCACGAACCCAGGCTCGGCCGGATGAGCCGCGCGTCGCCGCAGGTCATCAGCAGCACCGAGGGTTGGTGATTGGGAACG
>DATGKC010000086.1:0-5955 GCA_035294845.1 Planctomycetaceae bacterium
CAGATGATGTTCTTTATCATTACGCCCGCTCTCATCTGTGGGGCCTACGCCGAACGCATGAAATTCAGCGCCATGGTGGCGTTCACGGTGCTATGGGGCACGTTCGTCTATTGCCCGCTGGCGCATTGGGTTTGGTCCGACACCGGCTGGCTGAACTTCGCATACGACAAGGCCCGATTTCCGGCTTTTGACTTCGCCGGGGGGACCGTTGTTCACATCAGCTCGGGCGTTTCGGCCCTGATCTGTGCGCTGGTGCTTGGACGACGCTTGGGATTCGGCCAAGAACCCATGCCGCCGCACAATCTCACGTACACGTGCATCGGGGCGGCACTATTGTGGGTGGGGTGGTTCGGCTTCAACGCCGGAAGCGCCCTGGAATCCAACGTCCTGGCGGCGAACGCCTTCGTGGCCACGCACCTGGCCGCTGCAAGCGGCGCGGTCGCTTGGGCCGCGGCCGAAGCAGTCCTTCGTGGCAAACCCACGATTCTCGGCGCCTGTTCGGGCGCGGTGGCGGGATTGGTGTGCATTACGCCGGCATCAGGCATGGTGAATGCCCTTTCCGGCATCATCATCGGGCTGGCTGCGGGAATCGTTTGTTACTATGCCTGCAATATGAAAGCGAAATTGGGCTACGACGACGCGCTCGATGCGTTCGGGGTTCACGGGGTCGGTGGAACCCTGGGCGCCCTGCTCACCGGCGTCTTTGCAACTCGGGCGATTATCATTGGAAAGACCGATCCCCAGGGATTGCTCGAAGGGAACGGCTTGCAGATCGTCAATCAGGCGGTCGGCGCGGGGGCGGCAATCGCCATTGCCGTTGTGGGAACGGTTGTCATCCTCAAAATCCTGGATGCCGTGATGGGGCTGCGAGTCTCCCGAGAACAAGAGCTGCAAGGCCTTGATCTCAGCCAGCACGGTGAAGAGGGTTACATCTTCCTATAAGAATTCGGTTGGCAGGAGCGGAAACCGTTCGGAAGATTGTCGGTGGAACAGGAATTGCGATAAAACCACTAAGGGTCGCGGACCGATGACGAGTCGGTTCTGCGGCCGCACGCCTCTTTCTCGGCGCCGTCGGTTCCTGGTGGCTCATGCCCAACAAGGATATTCACGTTGTCGGCGCGTCGCTGGGGGGTGTGGAGGCGCTTAAGCGCTTGCTAGGCGGCCTGCCGGGTGATTTGCCGGCGACGATTTGCATTGTCCTTCACACCGCTCCTACCTCTCGTGGACTGCTTCCCGAAGTCTTGCAGCGGGCGAGCGCGCTTCCTGTGGTCTCGCCGAACGACGACACGCCCATCGAGCGTGGAAGAGTGTACGTGGCGCGGCCCGACCACCATTTGCTCATTATGGGCGATCGCTTGCGCGTCGTTCGGGGGCCGAAAGAAAACCGCCACCGTCCGGCGGTCGATCCGCTCTTTCGTTCGGCAGCCTGGAGTCTTGGCCCGCGCGTGGTCGGCGTCGTATTGACTGGCATGCTCGATGACGGAACGGCCGGTTTGTGGGCGGTGAAAATGTGCGGAGGAACCGCAATTGTCCAGGATCCCGCCGAGGCGCCGTATCCCGGGATGCCGACCAGCGCCATACAAAATGTTGACATTGATCACTGTGTTTCGATTGACGAGATCGCGCCGCTCTTGGAGGACCTGGCGCGACAACCGTGTACGCAAGGCGCCACGCCTATGCGTGCCGATCAATTTCGAATTGAAAGTGAGTTTGCCATGCTTGACCGTGACATCAACGACATGGGCCCGCTCAATGGGCGACTGACGGCGCTGACGTGCCCCTCGTGCCATGGCGCCTTGTGGGAAATTGATGAAGGCGGTTCGCTCCGATTCCGCTGTCATACCGGCCATGCATATGGAGCGGGCACATTCGTGCAGGAACAATCGGAAGCGCTCGAACAAGCGCTGTACGCCGCGGCGCGCGCCTTGAATGAACAGGCCATCGCCTCCCGGTATCTGGCCGAAAGAACCGGCGCCCACGGCCCGGCCTCCAAGGAAGACCTCGAGCAAAGGGCCCTCCGGATGGAAGAACAGTCTGCGCTCATTCGCCGCATGCTGGCAGCCGAATAGCGACGCGCGGCCAGCCGTCTCAATGACCTGACATGCAACCCAAGAATGCGGATCTTCATGGATGAGCGAGGAGCAGAACGACCGCGCCTTGCAGCAGATGACGCAGATTTTGAAGGCCGATACGCGCGTCTCCACCGAATGGCGGGCCGGCGAACTCCTACCATCCGGCGCCTGACCAGCGATCATTTTTTCTTCGGGGGCACCTTCCCCCCCTTTTTTCGGGCCTTGGAAAGGCCTATGGCAATGGCCTGCTTCCGGCTCTTGGCCTTTCCCGACTTACCGCTTTTTTGAGTTCCCTTCTTCGTCTTGTGGATCGCCTTCTTCACTTCGCTCTTGGCTTTCGATCCGTACTTGGCCATGATCGACCCCCTTTCTCGCTAGATGCTTTCGCTTGTCCGGCCGCGCCCTTTCCCGGCATCACGAGCGCCATCTCCACAAGGCGCCAAAACAGTGTCATCGGATTCAGCGCTGTGAATGCAATTTTCGCTCCGGACGCAGTCGAATTGCTCGTCGAAGTCGGGCCCTCCCGACGCGCCGCCCAGTTTCGTCGCGACTTGCAAGGCCGGCAGCCAGCCTGGTTTGTTCCGAATCAAGCGCGGCCGCGCGGCAATTCGTCGCCATCATTTGTGTAAGCCGGCGGCACATAGAAATTGAGCGTCCGCAATGGTTGCTTCCCCGTGTTCCTGATTTCATGCGTATCGCCTCGCTGGATGAGAACGAGCGTCGCTTCACGAAGCTTGATCTGCCGGCCATTGACTATCGCTTCGCCGGAACCACTGACGACGTAAAGCCACTGGTCGGCCGCGCGGTGGCGATTTTCGGGACCGCCTTCGTTTTTTCCAGGCGCCAGGGTCATGGCAGCGGCTTGCGAACGCCGGTCGCCCAGCACGACATGGAAACCCTTTGCGAAACGGAGATGCCTGTGATGCATACGGCGCCCTTCTGGAAAGTCGTCGGAAACGAAATGCCGGCCCAATTCGGCGTTGTACTTTGCCGCAAACTGCAATTTGAGCGCCGGATCTGAGATTTGAAGGGGTTGATTCTCGCAAGAATGTAGACATCATCGCCCGATTCGGGTATTGATCGATCGTGGCGAATCAAGCTGCAGGTGACGCAGTCCAAATGATGGATGTCATGCTCCGATAAAACCATCATTCACTTTTTCGGAACGACGCGATGAAGCTTCCGTCGAGCGACAAGCAAGAACCGGACGTCCTCTTGTCCCGTCGCAGACTGCTCCAGGCCGGCGGGATTGGGGCGCTCACCTGGGGACTTCCCGGAATCGTTACGGCCGGTGTCGATGCCAATCGGCAACTTGGGAGCGGAGCGGCCGACAAATCGTGCATTTTCATCCTGCTGTGTGGCGGCCCCAGTCACCTGGATACGTGGGATTTGAAGCCCGATGCGCCGGCGGAAATCCGCGGGCCCTATCAGCCCATCGCCACCTCGGTCCCCGGGATGCGAATCTCTGAGCTTCATCAGCGAATGGCGGCTCTCACTCAGCACTTCAGCCTCATCCGCTCGATGACCCACATCGGGAACATCAGCAACCATTTCGATGCCATGCACCACTGCCTGAGCGGACAGGCCGATGCGCCTGCCGACTCGCCTTACATCGGCTCGATTTTGGGAAAGGTTCGCCCCAATCAGCAGAGCGTGGCATCGTACGTCTGGCTGATCAAGTGCGTCGGCAATCCGGTCTTCTGCGCCCCGAATATTGGGACGGGCGGCCATCTCGGGATGACGCACAGCCCGCTGTTCGTAGGTTCGGCCTCAAATCATCCGGCCATGCCCGGTTTTCACGCGCCCGACGAATTGCTTCCGTCCGTAGCGCCAGAGCGAATGCACGAGCGCCGCCGGTTGCTGGGCGGCCTCGATCCGGACGAAAGCGCCAACGGGCCGAATCGAGTCTTGAAGGACTGGCAAGATCTCCACGGCCGGGCTTTTGAGCTGGCCAGCGGATCGGGAGGTCGCCAGGCGTTCGAGCTGGAGCGGGAAGCAGCCGCCGTCCGCGACCGTTACGGCATGCATCCCTTGGGGCAAAACTTGCTCCTTGCGCGCCGGCTGATCGAAGCGGGCGTCGGTTTCGTCACCGTCAATGGCTGGACGGGAACGGCTCCGGGCGATACCGGCAGCGGTCCTCCGAGCTCGAGCTGGGACATGCACGGCGGCGAGATGGGCATGGGCAATGCCTTCGGCGGCGGTTCTTATGGAATGGGCTGGTGTTTGCCGCGGCTCGACGAGGCGCTCTCGGCGCTGCTGATCGATCTCGACGAACGCGGCTTGCTCGAAAGAACTCTCGTCGTCGTCGCCGGCGAATTCGGCCGTACGCCGCGCATCAACGCGGTCGGCGCCAATCCGGGGCGCCAGCACTGGCCAACTTGTTATTCCGCCATTTTGGCCGGAGGCGGAATTCGCGGCGGCGCCGTCTATGGCGCGTCCGACAAAATCGGGGCATACGTCAAGGATAGGCCGGTACGACCGCAAGACCTGGGCGCCACGATTTATCACTCTTTCGGCGTGCCGCTCGACCTGCGATTGGGAAACGACGGCTTCACGCGTCCCATCAGCTCGGGCCAACCCATGCTGGAGTTGTTCGGATAGGCATTTCGCCCAGCGCCGCGCGCCAAATGTGACTGGACTGTGTGTGCCGGACACAGGCTGCTATACTTACAGCGGAATTGACTCATTCGACAGGAGATTTTCGTAATGGCAGCCAATTTGTACGTAGGGAATCTGAGCTACAACGTCACCAGCTCAGACCTCGAGAAGTTGTTTTCGCAGTTTGGCACGGTGAAGAGTGCGCAGGTCGTATCCGACAAATTCAGCGGCCGCAGCAAGGGATTTGGCTTTGTTGAAATGCAGGCCGATGCCGATGCCCAGGCGGCGATTACGGGCCTGAACCTCAAGGAACACGACGGTCGCTGCATGACCGTGAACGAAGCGCGGCCGCGTGAAAGCCGTTCCGGCGGCGGCGGCCGCTCGCGCTCTGGAGGGCGAGGCGGTCGCCGCGACAACCGGTATTAGCGCGCCTTCGTCAGTCGCTCAGGTTGTCTTTGGTGAACTTGGAAAGCGCCAACCCGGCAAAGCGCAAAAGGCCTTCGTCGACGTCTCCCACCAGCTCGAGCCCTTCGCCCTGGCGCGAGAGTTTGGCCGAGAAGGTGTCATGCCCCTTCTGGAATGCCTCGACGGCGAGCTTACTGAGCTTCAAATCGTGCACTGTTGAGGCGGCGCGAGCGGCTTTTGATCTTGTGTCCTTCGATTCGCTTTGGGCTGCCTTCTGAACGTTCTCGGGCAGGTCGGGGTGCCGCGTGCGGATCTTGTCCCAGACTTCGGCCAGCGGCAAGAGCTTGGCATGCAGCTCGGCCGGGCTCGATTGCGCGCCTTTTGCGGTTGATTCTTGAATGGCTTGCTTGAGCTTGTCGAGCGCCTGTTCTCCCAGTGCATACCAGACGGTTCTTTCGCCTGTGCCCACGTAAACCGAACCCTCTTGATCGAACAACTCGGGCGTGTCCTGGTGCCATTGGGCGGCGCGCATCTGGTGGATGTCGACTCCGCCGGCACTTGACACTTTAAGCCGAACCTCGTGGCCCTCGCGGTTCTTGCCTTTTTGCTTTTGCAGAAACTCGATGACCTTCGTCGGGTCCGAAACCTTTACGCCGCCCACGGTGGTCAGCCCGGCATGGCCGCTGGACCAGGTCCTGAAGAAGCCATTGAACTCCGGGGTTCCTGCCACGTCATCGGCGATGTCGGCGAACAGGTCGGTGAGATCCGAGAGCGACGACTTCGTTTCTTCCGAGCTCACATTTTCTGCCACGGCGCCCTTGACGCCGCCGCGGGCGTGGTGGGCGACTGTCTTGATCGATTCTTTACGGCGTTCATCGAG
>DATGKC010000087.1:0-7440 GCA_035294845.1 Planctomycetaceae bacterium
GTTCTTCGAAAACTTGAGGAATCCGGTCGTCGCGCAGCCGGTGAGGCTGAGAACCATCGACAGGAAACAGATTTTGGCAATCCATTTTGTATTCATCGCGACTCCTGAAGTTTTAACCACGGATTACCCAGCGCGGCCTTCGGCCGCAACCAACGTCACCAAACAAGAAATGACCGCGGATTTCGGGGATGCACGCGGATGTGTCGCACGAGAGATAAGCGCCGTTCCACGAGGCACAAGATGATGACGAAAGGAAAAACGGATGAGACGTGGTCGGCGAAAGTCCCGAAGGGGCGAGATTCGATAGCCCAGGGCGCAGCGCAGCGAAGCCCTGGGTTTGCGCCACAGCGCGCGGCCAGCCCCAACGGGGCGCGATTCCCACCGCGATCGCATCATCGACATCAATGAGGGAATCCCGCCCCGTTGGGGCTTCGCGCGCTCGATTGACGCCTGACTCAGGGCTGACGCGCCCTGGGCTATCGAATCGCGCCCCCTTGGGGCTGCCCCGGCGACTTCGTCTCCGGCGAACTTCATGGTTCATTGCAATCAGCAATTTGCAGTTCTCAATGGCCATTTTCATGGTTCTTCCAGGACCCGACGGACGACTGGCGACTGGTTCTTCTCTGCGGCGGCCGACTTTGGCTTTGCGGTGCCCTTCGTCTTCTTTTTCTTCACGGAGGGGGCCGACGGTTTGTCGTCGGTTTTCGCCAGGCGGGCGCGGCCGGGCGCATCGGTTTTTGACTGGGGGACGCGGTAGTCGGTTTGAATGAAGGCCGAGTCGAGGTCTTCGTCGTCGTCGCTTCGCATGAGCGATGCGCCTGTGCCGTTTTCAAGCGGCTCGGGAATCGGCTCGTCATCAGGAATCGGCGGTGCGCCGGGGAGTTTCGGCTCCGGAGGCGCCGGAACGCGCTTGCCCTTCATCGGCGGCGCGACAGGTTTCGCCGAGTCGGGGGCCGAGCTGCCAGGTTCCGGCGGGAGCCCGTAAAGCGGACCATGCATCCGTTCGGCTTCCGATTCGATGAAGTTCAAGCGTTCGATCTCAATTTGCTTGAACATTTCCGACTCTTCATCGCTGTGTACGAGCCGCGGCGTCAGGAAGATCAAGAGCTCGCTTCGCTGCATGTTTTTGAAGTCATAGCGAAATGCGCGACCGATAATCGGAATATCGCCCAGCACCGGGACCTTGCGTTCTTCAACGCTGTCTTGTTTGGTGATCATGCCGCCCAGGATCGCGGTCTGGCCCGAATTCACGGCAATGGTTGTCTGGGCATTGGTCGTGTTAATAATTGGAGAAGAAATCGTCGTGCCGGCGGCGCTGAATCCCAGTGAAACCGAGTTTTGGCTGAGGGAGTCGCGGCGAGCGACAATTTGCATGATGATCAGGCCGTCGGGGCTGATCCGCGGCGTCACTTGCAGGATTATGCCGATCGAGCGCTGCTGAACAGTGGGTGTAATTACGCCGGCCGTTCCACTGGGCGTGAATCCGTTGATGCGGGGAATTTCCGAGCCGACCTGAACGACGGCAAGCTGATTGTCGACAGCACGAACCTGGGGGCGGCTGAGCACGTCGACTCGCGTCCGCGCGGCAAGTGCCCGTAAGAGAAAGTTCACATTTTCGGAACCGGCTTGTAGAACCAGGCCACCGTAGCCGAGAGTGCTGTTTGTTAACCCTGTGTTGAAACCCGAGGCCGCCTGGCCGCCGATGGTTTGCGCGTTGATTCCGGGGGATGTGTTATTCCCGAGTGCCTGGGTGGTTGGGCTATTGAATAGATATCCAGGAACGGCCGATTCAGAAAGAATATTCTGCGTGGTGGTTTGCAGGCCAGTCCCGAGCGTATTGGTAACGTTCTGGAAGATCGGGTTTCCCGTGAGCGCCGATCGCTTGAACAAAATCGAGTCCTGAAGGCCCAACTCCATGCCCCATTCATCGGTATTATTGAGCGTGACTTCCACGATCAAGGCCTGGATCAGAACCTGCTTGGGCGTGCGGTCGAGCTCCAGCACCAGCTTATAAATCTCGTCGAAATACCGCGGCGTGGCGCTGATCAAGAGGCTGTTGCTCGTTGGCTCGGCGACGACGATGACCTCGCGTTCGATCTGCTCGAACGGGCTGATCAGGCCCGATTCGGTTGTTTGCACCTGCCGCTGCGTCTGAAGGAAATTGGTGATCGCCTGCGCCACAACGTCGGCCGGCGTGTTCTTCAAACGATACACCTTGTTCTCGCGCTGGCGGATCTCGCTTTCATCGAGCGTCAGGATGACCGCCTCGACGACGGCCAGCGCCGAAGCGCCGCCGATGGCGATGATGCTGTTGGTGCGGATGTCGACCGAAAACCGCAGTGGAATCAACATGCTGCTGGAATCCTCGGCATCAGTCAGCAAAAGGCCCGGCACCCCCTGCTGGCCCCCCTGGGCGCCCTGCTGCCCGGGTTGCCCGGTGCGCTGGATGCCGAACAGCCGCTCCAGCAATTGCTGCATCGACGTCGCGTCGCCGCTTTTCACCTTAAAGACCTTGATTTCCGCCACCGCGGCGGCCGGCCGATCGAGCCGCTTGATGAGCGCGGCGACCAGCTCCATGCTCTCGGGCGGAGCGGTGACGACGATGCTGTTGGTCCGGAGGTCGGGATTCATGCGGATGTCGGCAAGAATCCCGGAGCGAATCTCGCGGCCCTGGTCGGTGTCTTCGTCGAGGAATTGCAAGATCGATGATTTGACTTCCCGCAATTCCGAGGCGGCCTGGCCGCCACCTTGAGCGGCCTGCTGGCCGCCGAACTGGCCTCCCTGGGCGCCGCCGGCCGCCGCGGCCGTGGTCGCCCTGGCGGGACTCAAGACGGCTTGAATCGCCTGCGAGAGGGTCGCCGAAACTTCATCGGCAACCGCGTAATTGAGCGGGAAAATCTTGATTTGATGAACCGAATCGGTGTCCTTCGCGTCCAGCTCGCCGATCAAGAGCGCGATCTCGCGCATGTCGCGCGGTCGGGCCTGTACGATCACCGAGTTTGTCCGCAGGTCGTCGATGATTCGCACACGCGGAACCAGCCCTACGGCACCTTGAGGCTGATTCGCCTGGCCTTGCTGTTGTTGCGCCGGCGGATAGAGCGCTTCGACGTCATCGACGACTTTGGACGGCACGGCATGTTTCAGCCGGAAGACTTCGAACTCGGTGGCCGGATCGCTCGGCTGATCGAGGTCTTCGACCAGCTCGAAGACGTGCGGCATGTCGACCTTCGAAGCCACAATCAGAATGGCGTTTGGCCGCGACACGGGAAAGACCGAAACCGCCTGCGATTGTTGCACCGTGGCGTTGCGCGCCGCGCCGAGCTTCTCGTAAACGGCAGTGAGCAGCGAGGCGAGCGCCTCGCTCGAAACGTGCCGCAAAAAGACCACGCGCACCTCGGGGGCCGTTCCCGCGCTCAATCGCTCGATTTCGCGGATCACCGTCATCACGGCTTCGACGTCTTTTTCGTTCCCCTTGATGACCAGAACTCCCACCTCGGGAACCGATTCGACGGTCACTTCACCGCGAAGGCTGCCGAGCAGCTCTTGCGCCGTGCCGGGCTGCTCCCCATTGTCGCGGTCTTCGCGCGAGCCTCTGCGGCGCGGGGCGGGACGGCGCGGCATGGCGTCTTCGTCTTCGGATTCGGCGTCGGCCTGGTCGTCGTCATTCCCCTCTTCGGTTCGCTGTGCGATTTGCCGCGCGGTTTTGCGAGTCGCGCTCACCAGGCGGTTGAGCTGCGGCTGCAAGGTCGCGGCGACCTTGTCGGCGTCCTTGGTCGTGGCGACGGCGCGCACGGTCGTCCCTTTGGAATTCTTGGGGACGCTGTCGATCGTTTTGATCAGTTTGACGACCGATCGCGTTTCGTCGGGTGACGCTTCGAGCACCAACTGGTTCTTATTCATGTCGATGCCCACCGCGAACCGCAGGAGCGAAGAGCCGCCCCGGCCGGCCGGCGCTCCTTTTGCTCCTTTGCGATCGGGCCGGCGCACGAGGAAACCCTGCAATCCGCGGGGCCCCTCGTCGATCAGCTCGGCCTGCGACTTGAAGGAGTTGTAAATGACCTTCGAAACCTTGACCGCGTCGCGAGATTTGAGCTGCACGGTCGTCAAGATGGGGGCCGGCTGCGGCTCGGTGCCGTCTCGCGCCGCGCTCGATTCGCCTCCCTCGCCGGAGACTTGCCGGATGGAGTCGCGCCGGCCGCTCTGGCGCCCTGACAGTTTTTTCGATTGGGCCTTGCCTGCCGCCGGTTTCTCTGACCGCTCTCCTCCGCCGCTTGTCGCATCGTCCGCATGCGAGGCGGCCTTGTCGGCGTCGTTCAATTCGCCGCGCAGGACCGCGGGGGCATATTCATGGCGGAATTCCTTGAGCTGGTTGAGCACCAGGTAATTCCCTTTGAATTGCAGGCGGAAATTTTGCGGTTCGAGCTCTTTATTGAGGATCTTGAGCGCTTCGTCGCGAGAATGCGCCTTCCAATCCCAGCGGCTGTACTTGGTCGTGGGAACATGATCGGCCACGAGCTCGGTCTGCGTGGCCGAGGCGAAATCCTGAAGCACCTTGCTCCACGAGGCGGACACATAATTGAGCGTCAGTTTGAGGTTGCGATGCTGATCCATTGGGTCGGCATCATCCCCCTGCGCCTCGGCGTCGTCGGCATTGACGACTGCCGTAGCCGGATCGACCAAATCTGTTTTGCGGCCGAAGCCCTTTGGGGGAGCGGCCGTCGAATCAATCGAAAGCGCAAAAAACGGCAACGCCAGAGCAAATAGTCCCAACGCAATGGAATAGGACCGCCTGAGTTGAGCGAAAGCTTTCAAAGTTAATCTCCCGTCGCCGCGACCAACGAACCTTGAACGATTTCCAACGATTCGCGCCCACAATCGGCGCAGTGCACGGTATGACCGTCAAAGTCAGCCTTATTGTCTTTATCGGCAAAGTTTAACTAACTGCTTTATAGTGAACTGCGTTGAAAATCGAGGATTTGCGAAAAAAAGGCGCAAATCACGTGGCAACAGGGAGATTCGTCATTTGTCTGAGAATCTTTGAATCATCGCCAGCGCTTGGAATGACGGTCGCAAGACGAGCGGGACCGAAGGCCGCAACCAACGAACTTAAGCCAAAAGCATGGCCGCGGATTTCGCGGATACCCGCGGATAAATACCACGTGGGTCAATCTGTAAATCCGTGCGTATCCGCACTCACGGGCCGACCGCGGTTGACCGGTCGCGAAGCGGAGTGTCGAGCCACAATAATTGCGGATTTAGCCCAAAAGCTCATCGAGAATGTGTTTGGCGGTCTGATCGAGGTCAAACTGCGGCTTCCAGCCCCAATCGGCTCGTGCGCGCGAGTCGTGCATGGCGCCCGGCCAGCTTGCGACGAGGCGGGCGATGGCGGGATCGGGCTCGAATGTGATCCGGGCCTCCGGCAAGCGCTTCAAAATCGCCGCCGCGATTTCACGCGGAGTGACCGTCATGGCGTGCAAGCTATAGGCCCGGCGCGTCAAACGCTCGGCGGGGGCCGCCAATAGCGACGCCATCGCGGCAATGGAATCTTGCACGTAGATCAACGATAGCCGGGTCTCGGGCGCCACGCGGAACGTGAACCGCTTGTGACGGGCCGACTCGATGAACGCGTGCGAGGCAAACGAGCTGGCCGCTCCAGGCGCCGCGAAACGGGAGATGGTGATCGGCAATCGAACACAGCGGAAGTCGAGGCCGTGCTGGCGGTGGAAATAAACGCCCAGCCGCTCGCAAGTCATTTTTGTGACGCCATAAAGGCCATCCGGCCATTGCGGCGCGTCTTCGGGAAGCGGGTCGGGAAGCTCGCCGCCGAAAGCGGCCACCGAGCTGGTGAAGAGCACCGTCCCAACGCGATGTTCGAGCGCCGACTCGAAAAGCGCGAATGTGCCGTTGCAGTTGACGCGCCACGCGCGAACGCGGTCTTCCTCGCAGCCCCCCGAAAGCAGCGAAGCCAGATGGATCACGGCGCCCGGTCGATGCGTCTCGATCGCATCTCGAACCTGCACTTCGTCCGAGAGGTCGGCCCGCTCGTAAATGGCATTGCCGGGGAGGCGCTCTCTGGGCGCTTCGGCAATATCGACCAGGATCAGCTTTTCATGGCGCTCTGACAGCACGCGACTCAATTGGCAGGCCAGATTTCCCGCTCCGCCCGTGATTAAGCAGGATGACATTGTCGGTTCCGTTTCGTACTTCAGTTCGTACTTATAGGTGCTCGATCACCGCTTCGTTCGGGTGGCGGGCCGCATACGCGCCGAATGCGAAAAAGACGGCCGCCAGCAGCAGATAACCCAAGGCGAGCGGAAAGGCGCGGTAAGTGAGTGCGTCGGGGCTCGGCTGGGCCAGTCCGAAATGATTCTCTGCGTCGACGAGGCCCGCGAGAAAATCGAGATTGAACAGATAGTCGATATTGTTCCCCTGGATTTGAAAGGCATGCATCAGGCCCAGCCCCGTAAACGCCGCCGCGACGAGCGACCAGATTGCCGCCCGATAAAACTGGCGGTTCACGAGAAACGCCGTGATCGCGGCCAGAATCATGCACGTGAAAATGAAGCCCCGCTCGACCGCAATCAGGGCGTGCAGGAAAAAACCATTGAGCACCGTGTCGGCGGCCGCCAAATCGCGCGCGGGATCGGCGCGCGTCAGCGCCTCTTGAATCGTCAGGCCCCCCGAAGTGCGAAAGGCCCCTTCGACCACCGTCGAACCCCAGGCGGCGATCGCGGGAAACAGACCGATCGCGACGGCGGGCGCGTGCTCTTTGGGAGTCGCCTGGAAGGCCTGCGCCGTGATAATCACGCCTACCCACAGCACGATTCCGATGCCGGCCTCGATCGGAACGAGCGCGCTGATGAGAGCAATCGTTCCGGTGAGACAAATCAGCGTGATGGCCATGCCGTTGAGCGTCGAATAACCGGCTCGCGCCCCCAGCGCCTTCCAGCCCGGATGCCCGATGTAGATCGTCGTGGGAAAGCAGCTCCCGAAAAACGCCGCGGCGATCGTGCCGATGCCATTGGCCGCCAACGATGAAAACGTTCCAAAGCCATCTCCCGCGGCTTCGGCCGACTCGATGTTCTGCAAGCTGCCGATCACGTTGAACAGTCCCATCGGCACGATTACCGAGAGATAGCCCAGCCACTCGTGCGGCGGCAGTCGAAACACGCCAAGCACGGCATCGCCGCAATAGATGGGAAGAAACAGACCGCGCTCGGCCCAGGCCTCCGCGACTTTCGGGCCGGTCAATTCCACGCCCGTCCAGCTCTCGGGCAAGAGCCAGCCGCATAGAGTTCCCAAGGCAACGGCCACGAGTCCTCCGGGCAACCCCAGCGGAAAACGGGTTCGCGAAAACACGGCGATCAGGATCACTGCCAAAGGCAACATGGCCACGAGCGGGCGGTGAAAAATCTGCAGCGCGAACGTCATGGCGATGAA
>DATGKC010000088.1:0-5645 GCA_035294845.1 Planctomycetaceae bacterium
CTGCACTCCCTGGTGCAGCGTGGGCAGAAAACCGCTTCCCCAGTTCGAGTTTCCGCCGCTGGGCCCTTTTTTTCCGGAGCTGAATACAATGAACCCGGGGAGGTCTTCCGATTCGCTCCCCAGGCCGTAAGTGACCCAAGACCCAATGCTCGGCCGGCCGAACTGCTGGGTGCCCGTGTTCATCAAGATTTGCCCTGGCGCGTGGTTGAAGGCATCGGTCACCATCGACTTCACGATGGCGATATCATCGACGACTTCCGCCAGCTTCGGGAGCAGCTCCGAAAGCTCGGCGCCGCTCTGGCCATATTTGGCGAATTTGAATTTCGGCCCCAAAAGCTTCGAGTTGGGATTGATGAAGGCGGCCCGATAGCCCTTCAGCAATTCGGGGGGCGGAAGCGTGCCGTCGAATTTGGCCAGCTCGGGCTTATTGTCGAAAAGTTCCAGGTGGCTGGGAGCTCCCGCCATGAACAAATAGATCACGCGCTTGGCCTTGCCGGCAAAGTGCGACGGCTTGGGCGCCAGCGGATTTGTCACCGACGCGGCCGTCGCGGCGGCCTGGCCTGCGCCTCCCAGAAGCTGGCCCAGGGCCAAAGCCCCCAAGCCGACGCCGCAGTCGCGCAAAAACCAGCGACGGGCCAGCGATCGCGGATCGGCGCCTCGATGAAGAAACTCCTGGCAGTTCATGGCGAGCTCCGGTTTTTCATGCGATCCACGACCATCTCTATTCCTTCGTTATCGTTTCGTCCAAATTGAGCAGCACTCTCGAAACGGCAGTCCACGCCGCAAGTTGGGCCGGGCTCGTCCCCGCGGGCAAGGCGGGAGGATGCTCAGGATCGGCGGCCGCCAAATCCCAGGGATTGTGCTTCCCATCGCCAAATCGCTGCAACTGTCTTCCCAAAAGTCCGAGCAGCGCCGTCGCTTCGTGATCGGTCGGCGGCCGCGCGACGCAGCGGCGAAAAGCAAACGTCAGCCGCTCGCGATCGCTGCCGCCCCCCTCGCTGAGCGTGCGCAAGGCCAGTCCCCGCGCGCATTCGAGAAAGATCGGCTCATTGAGCGACGTCAGGGCTTGCAGCGGCGTATTCGACCGCGTGCGGCGGACGCACGAGAAATCGCCGTTGGGCGCGTCGAAAGCCTGCAGCGCCGGATACGGCACCGAGCGATACCGAAAAGTGTACAGCGCCCGGCGGAACCGCCCGGCGCCCGTGTCGGCTTTCCAGGTCTTGGGACCGTAGCTGGCGGGGGGCAAAAAGAGAAAATCCGGGGCCGTGGGGAATACGCTCGGTCCGCCGATTGCGTCATTGAGCAGGCCGCTGGCGGCCAGCGCCACGTCGCGAATCGTCTCGGCGTCGACGCGATGCCGAGGCCCGCGCGCGAGCAGCCGATTGAACGGATCGCGGGCGTAAAGTTCAGGCGTGATCTTCGACGACTGTCGGTAAGTCGCCGACGTGACGATCAACCGGTGCAGCCGTTTGATGTCCCAGGCTTCGTTTCCCCCCGAGCCTGGCGACGGGAAAGTCGGTTCCATGAACTCGACGGCCAGCCAATCGAGCAATTCCGGGTGCGACGGCATCTCGCTTTGAGAGCCCAAGTCTTCGCTGGTGCTGACAAGACCGGTGCCGAAATATGATTGCCACACGCGATTGACGAACGACCGCGCCGTGGTGGGCGAGTTGCGATCGGCAAGCCATTGGGCGAACGAGAGCCGGTTTGCGGGCGCCCCCGCGGGAAGGGGGTGCAAAAACGCGGGAACGCCGGGAACGACCGGGCTCGCCGGTTTGAGGAAGTCGCCGCGCTCCAAAACGCGCGTGGCGCGCGGTTCAGCCCGCTCGTTCATGACCAGTTGCGATGAGCCCTCGGGATGTCGCTTCCAAATCTCGTCAATCGCAGCGTTCGCTTCTTGCCATTCGACGACCGTCGAGCGGAAATAACTGAAGAGAGCCGCGCTCTGGGCCGGCGTGCGCTGCTCGCGCGCTACGCCGAGCGCGCCGCGAACGTCGGCGGGAAGTGGATCGGCGACTGGATCGGCGGCCGACGTCACCGACAATCGGAATCGCCCCAGGTTGTAATTCTGGTTGTCGTCGCTGTTCCAGCCGCCGTGATTCTGAACCAGGTGTATCTCCAACTCGGCCCCCTCGGGAAACGCGATCGGCTTTTCAGGGACGAAGACGGCCTTGCACGGCTTGTTGCGGCGGCCGGGGCCGTTGTCGATCGTCCACGCCGTCTCCTCTTTGCCGTCGATCGCAAATTCGACAGGCCCGGTGATGCGGCTCTTTCCGGTCTTGTCGTCGAAAATCGTGTCCAGCGGTTTTTCCGGAGGATTCACGTCAGCGGTGGCTTTGACGAATTTGATCGCCTCAAGCTGATCGGCCTTTCCCAGAGGCTTGGCGCGAACCTTGAATTCGGTGAGGGCCGCGGTTCCCTTGATCGAGCGGCCCGGCCCTCCCAGGGGCAGGTTGGGATCGTTGAGCTGCTCCAGCCGAAAGGCCGTAATATTCTGCACGGAAGTCGTAAGATTGAGCACCACGTCGTGCTTGGTCGGCGCATAACCCTGGCACAGGTACGAACCGTCTTTCATGCGGTACATTTTTTGACCGCCCGAAAGGTCGTCTTCTGCCGCCTGGATCACGGCCCATTCCGGCTGATTGCCGGCGACCGACGCTTCCCATTGGGCCAACCGCTCGGGCCAGTCGGGGGCCTTTTGTTTCAATTCGGATTCGATCTGATCGATCTGGCGCAAAATGTCGGCCCGCACCATTTGTTCGCCTGCGGTGTAGGCCGCCACGCTGCTCTCGTGAGAATTATTCAGAAAGGCGAACAGCCCGTAGTACTCTTCGTGGGTGAGCGGGTCGAATTTGTGGCTGTGGCACTGGGCGCATTGGATCGTGAGGCCCAGAATTCCCTTCCCGATCGCGTCCATGCGGTCGAACATAGCCTCCATCCGAAACTGCTCGGGATCGACTCCCCCTTCTTCATTGATCATCGAATTCCGCAGGAAGCCGGTCGCCATGAGCTGCTGCGGGCCGGCGCCCGCGATCAAATCGCCGGCGATCTGTTCGATGATGAATCGGTCATAAGGAAGATTCTGGTTGAAGGCATTGATCACCCAGTCGCGGTAAGACCACACATATCGAGGTTTGTCTTTCTCGTATCCGTCGGAATCGGCATAGCGGGCCGCGTCCAGCCAGATTCGCCCCCAACGCTCGCCATAGTGTGGCGACGCCAGCAGGCGATCGACCGCATTCTCGTACGCGTCTTGATTCTGGTCTCTGAGAAATGCATCCGTCTCGGCGATCGTTGGCGGAAGACCGATCAGATCGAGCGAGAGTCTCCGCAACAGCGCGATGCGGCCGGCCTCGGCAGCAGGCGCCAGGCCCTCGCGCACCAATCGCGCCATGATGAATGCATCGATCGGATTGCGAACCCAGCCGCCGTTTTGGACCGTGGGAACAGCCGGGCGGCGCGGCGCTTCAAATGCCCAATGAGTGTTCCACCGGGCCCCTTGCTCGATCCACGTTTTGATGAGATCGATCTGCTTTGCCGTGAGCTTCTTGCCCGATTTGGCCGGAGGCATCGCCACGGCGGGGTCGTTCGATGTGATCCGCAGATAGACTTCGCTCTCGCCGGGCTTTCCTGAAACGATCGGGCGAGTGCCATTCAGCTCGCTGAATGCCCCCTCGCGCGTATCGAGCCGCAGGTCGGCTTTGCGCTGCGCATCGTCAGGCCCGTGGCATTGAAAACAATTCTCAGAGAGAATCGGGCGAATGTCGTGAGGAAAGTCGATCTTGTCATCGGCCCGGGCCGTGGTCGCCAGCGCGATGACGCCCTTAACCAGAACGACAACCGCCAAAAGACGAATGCTCATTCAGTGACCCCATTGCTGCAAATTGAAGGGCCGGCGATTTGCCTGGAATCGGCCGTCCGATGGCGGTTCATTGTAACACCAAGGCCGCCTCGTTCCCACGAAACCGGCGGTCGCCCCGCGCCCAGCCGACGCCCAAGCGTCGAGAATTCGCATTTTCCCCTTTTTGAACTGTCGCCCCAGCGTTGTTCCGCGCGCCCGGTCACGAGGCGCGGCCGCCGGCTCGCGACGAAGCCGCCACGATGTCGAAAACGGCGACTTCGGGCCGCCGGTTGAAGCGAATTTTCAGACCGTAGCCCACCCCCTTGTTGACGTATAAATTGCGATCGGCAACGGAATACAGCCCCGCGGCGTAGCGCTTCATCTTCTTGCCCAGCATCGGCGAGCCGAACCTGCGGCTGTGAATTTGCCCCCCGTGAGTATGCCCCGAAAGCATCAGATCGCAGCGGTGATTGCCCAACAGCTCGATCGTGCACGGATGGTGGGCCAGCATGACGTGAGGCAAATCGGGATCAAGCTTTGCAAGCGCCAGATCCGGGCGGCAGCGACGGCTCCAAAGGTCGTCGACCCCGGAGATTTGAAATCGGGCCCCCGCATGTTCGATCACCAGCATTTCGTTGTGCAGCACGCGAATGCCGTGGCGTTCGAGCGATGCGGCAATTTTGGCGTGCAGCCGGGGATAGCCCCGCAGCCCCAGCGCATTGCGCACCGCGTGATCGTGATTTCCCAACACGGCCAACACGCCGTAGGGAGCGGCCAATTGCGATAACAATTCGGCGATTCGATCGACGTAACGCGGGCCCTTGTGAATGTAATCACCCGTCAGCGCGACCAGGTCGGGTTTTTGAGCGTTTGCCGAGCCGATGCAGTGTTCGATGTATTTTTCCGGAACGCGGCGTTGGAAGTGAAAATCGCTCAATTGGACGATTCTCAAACGACCGGCGGAAGGGCACCCGGCAACCGGAATTTCGAGGTGGTTGACCTCCAGCCACGTCGGTTCGACAAGCACCGCATAGCTGAGGTGCGCCAGCGATCGTCCCACCCAACGCACGAGCTTGAATCGCGCAGGCTGCCGGCGCGGCGCACCATCGAACATTCGTCGCAAAGCGGGGAACACAGGCAACGGCCGGAAAGCGGGCAGGGCGGGTTGGCAGGAAGGCGACGCTCAAGCTCTCTATTTCAATTATAGCTGCCAGGCGCCTGCCGTCTATCGAAAAAAAACCGCCGGCGAGACATTTTTTTAGTCCGACGTTCCACTCTTCCCGCCGAGCGGCTCGTCTTCGTGTGGGATGAAAGAATGCCGAAATGGCTCACCACTCGACAATGGCAATCGTTCAATACTCCTCGTCGTCTTCCTCTTCTTCGTCCTCCTCTTCGTCGTCGTCCTCTTCGTCCTCGTCTTCATCGAAGTCTTCATCGAGATCGTCGAAGTCTTCGTCTTCAAACTCCTCGTCGAAGTCTTCGTCTTCGAACTCGTCGAGATCTTCATCCTCGAATTCATCGGCGTCGTCGTCGACCTCCTCTTCATCCTCTTCTTCGTCGCCTTCTTCGCCCTCTTCCTGTTCGCCTTCAGTCTCGTCGTCGGCCTTCTTGCGCGCTCCCGCGATCTGCGCGCCGTGGCGAGCGATCGTTGCGCGGTGGGGCGCGTCGGTGTGCTCGATTCCGCGCCCCGTCCATCCCGATAACAGGTTGTCAACACTCGAAATTGGCATCGGCAGAATCCCTTGAATCGTCAGTCGTCTCGAGGGGTCAGGCAGCGCTCGTTGCGGAACTGCCCCATCCCATT
>DATGKC010000089.1:0-5111 GCA_035294845.1 Planctomycetaceae bacterium
TGCGGCTTGATTGGGAAAGAGGGCGACCATGGGAGCGATTCTTTCCGAAGCCGTTGGCGCGATTCTGGCGGGCGGATTGGGAACGCGCTTGCGGGCCGCAGTGAGCGACCGCCCGAAAGTGCTCGCGGTGGTTCGAGGCCGGCCCTTTCTCGCCTACCTGCTCGACCAGCTCGCCAGCGCTGGAATAAAGCGCGTCGTGCTCATGACCGGCCATCGCGGCGAACAGATCAAGGACCAGTTTGGCGATTCGTATGGCCCGATCGAGCTCGATTACTCGGCCGAATCGGCGCCATTGGGAACGGCCGGCGCCTTGCGATTCGCGTATCCCACGCTGTTTGGCCCCGTTGCCGCCAGCGGACCGGAGACGGCTCGCACCG
Organism: Planctomycetaceae bacterium; assembly: GCA_035294845.1. Lineage (GTDB taxonomy): Bacteria > Planctomycetota > Planctomycetia > Planctomycetales > Planctomycetaceae > JACQFH01. The sequence continues at coordinate 378 of DATGKC010000089.1, forward strand.
TACTGGTAATGAATGGAGATTCGTATTGTGCTTTGGACCTGGCGAAGTTCGTTGCAACGGGGAATCGCGCTTGGGGCCACGCCGGCCTCGTTTTGACTCGAGTGGCCGACACCGCACGCTTCGGCCATGTCGAAATCGGAATCGACGGCCGCGTGGTGCGGTTTATCGAGAAAGCCGATGCCGCCGGCGCGGGCTGGATCAACGCCGGCATCTATTTGGTCGACCGTGAACTCGTCGCAGAGATTCCAGAAGGCCGAGCCGTCTCGATCGAGCGGGAAATGTTTCCCGCCTGGTGTCGCCGGCAGAGATTAAGCGGATTTCGCACCGACGGCGACTTCATCGACATCGGCACGCCCGAGTCGTATCTTGCCGCCGAAGAATTCTTTTCGCGCTCAGCGGCCGCATGACGGCCCGGCCAGCGTAGAGCAAGCGTCCTCGCTTGCTCGGAAAGCGGCACGATGGCCTGTCACCGATGCACGACGCCCTTTGTACTACTATCCTGTAGAATCTTTGCGTGCCGCGCAGATTTTTAAGGTGGCGAATAAAAAGACAAACCGCGGATTTCGCGGATACGCGCGGATAGATACCACGTGGGTCAATCTGTAAATCCGCGCGTATCCGCGAAATCCGCGGTCATTTGTCTTTTTATTCGCTTGGGTTGTCCGCCGCGGCGGATCGGCCGCGCTGGGATTTTCGCGATTCGCAATCTTGCTCAGCGAGTTCAATCGCACCCCGCCCCACGAGGCCCGCGAAAAGGTGTTGACATGTTCGGCGATCTGGCATATCGTCCGCCGCGCGAACGCGGTCGGGATTTTTCTTCGTACTGAAACACCCGACACGCAATGACATCGAGAGCATTTCCACGGAAGGATCCGTTCGAAGCCGGCAATCGGGCCTAATTGCCGGACAACTAGCCGCCGCACAGTCGATTGTCTGCGGCGCCTTGGGGGATCATGGATGATCATCAGCAGAACGCCCTATCGCATCTCGTTTTTTGGCGGCGGCACCGATTATCCGTCGTGGTATCACGTTCACGGTGGAGCGGTTTTGGCCGCCTCGATCGACAAGTATTGCTACCTGACGTGCCGTTATTTGCCCCCGTTCTTCGAGCATCGGTCGCGCGTCGTCTACTCCAAAATCGAGTCGTGCCAGTCGAACGACGACATCGCCCATCCGTCGGTCCGAGAAGTGCTCAGGCATCTGGGCATTAACCGCGGCGTCGAAATCCACCACGATGGAGACCTGCCGGCGCGCAGCGGAATGGGATCGAGCTCGGCATTCACGGTGGGCCTCTTGCACGCGGCTTATGCCCTCCAGGGACAGATGCCCAGCAAGCGGCAGCTCGCGCTCGAAAGCATTCACGTCGAGCAGAACCTTCTCAAAGAAACCGTGGGCTCGCAGGACCAGGTGATGGCCGCCTACGGCGGCTTGCAGCACGTGCAGTTTCTTCCAAATGGAGAGATTTCCGTCCGTCCGCTGACGCTTCCGACGCAGAAAATGGCCGATCTCAACGATCATTTGATGCTCTTTTACACGGGCATCATCCGCACCGCTTCGGACGTCGCCAAAAGTTACGTCGACGACATTCATTCCAAGCGGCGGCAACTGCGGATCATGAAAGACCTCGTCGACGAGAGCATTTCGATCCTCAACAGCGGGAAAGATTTATTGAACTTCGGCCAGTTGCTGCACGAGGCGTGGCTTGCCAAACGCAGCCTGAGCGCGCAAGTTTCAAACCCCGAAGTCGATGAACTGTATTCGCGGGCGCAGGACGGCGGCGCGATCGGCGGCAAACTGACCGGCGCGGGAGGCGGAGGCTTTCTGCTGTTGTTCGTACCCCCCGAAAAACAAGATGCCGTCAAACAGCGCCTGCAAAACCTGATTCATGTGCCGTTCCGCTTCGAGCCGGCCGGCAGCCAGATCATCTTTTACGAGCCGGGCGTCGACTATTCCGCCGAAGACGAGGCCCGCAGCACCAAACAGATCGACAAGTTCCGCGAGTTGACGGTGGCTCGCGCCGCATGACGAAGGGCGCGGCTTGCGCGCCAGCCACAGGGGGAACGACACGTTGGACCGAAATGCCCGAATCTTCGTTGCCGGCAGCCGGACGCTGATCGGCGCCGCTCTGTTGCGGCGGCTCGCGTCGCTCGGATTTCGGAATGTCGTCGGGGCGGCTCACGGTGAACCCGATCTCGGCGCTAGCGCCGACGTCGACAAATTCTTCCGCCGCGAGCGGCCTCAGTATGTGCTGTTTGCCGCGGGAAAATCGGGCGGGATTCGCGCCAACCAAATGTTTCCCGCGGAATTGATGATCGACAATTTGCGATCGGCGCTGCATGTGATCGACGCAGCACATCGGCACAACGTTCAGAAACTCCTGTACCTGGCGAGCGCCTGCTGTTATCCCAAGCATTGCCCGCAGCCCATGCGCGTCGAATCGCTGCTGTCGGGCCCGCTCGAACCAACCAATGACGCGTATGCCACGGCGAAGCTCGCGGGACTCAAGCTGTGCCAGGCTTATGCCCGACAGTATGGGGCGGGATTCATCAGCGGAATTCCGGCCAATGCTTTCGGCATTGACGACGACTTCAGTCCCGACGGCGGGCACGTCATTCCCGCGCTGATCGGAAGGATTCACCAGGCGAAAATCGAATCGCAACCGTCGGTGTCGATCTGGGGAACCGGAACGCCCAAACGCGAGTTCATCTTCGCCGACGACCTGGCCGATGCATGCCTGTTCGTCCTGCGCGAATATGACGACGCCGAAACGCCCATCAACCTCGGCTGCGGCGGCGAGTTGTCGATTCGCGAGACAGCAGAGCACATTCGCTCGGTGGTGGGATATGCCGGTGAGCTGGTCTTCGATGACCAGAAGCCCGACGGCATGCCTCTCAAATCGCTCGACTCCGGGCCGCTGATGGGAATGGGATGGCGGGCGAAAACGTCGATCGAAGACGGTTTGCGAGAAACCTACGAAGCGTATCTGTCGGGGAGAAATGACCAGCAACGGGAATCGCCTTATGTACGAGCCGCTGTATAAGACGCTCTATCGCATTCGACGCGTCGAAGAAGAGATCGCCCGCATTTATCCCAGCGACAAGCTGAAAAGCCCGGTGCACCTTTCGATCGGGCAGGAAGCGGTCGCGGCGGCCATGTGCGCGCCCCTTGCGCGCGAAGACATCGTCTTCGGAACCTACCGCAGCCACGCCTCGTACCTCGCCAAGGGAGGCAACCTGAACGAGATGCTCGCTGAAATGTACGGCAAGGCGACCGGTTGCACTCGCGGTAAAGGCGGCTCGATGCACTTGATCGACACCGAGGCGGGCGTCATGGGCTCTTCGGCCGTCGTGGGAACGACAATCGCCAACGCGGTCGGGTACGCCTATGCCGCGCGGCTCAAGAGAATGAACACGATCGTCATGAGCTTTTTCGGCGACGGCGCCACCGAAGAAGGAGTGTTCGCCGAAAGCCTGAATTTCGCGGCGCTCAAGAAATTGGCGATCGTCTTCGTTTGCGAGAACAATGGTTACGCGATTCACACGCACCAGACGAAGCGCCAGGGGCTGGCCGACATCTGCGCCAAGGCAAAAGCCGCCGGAGTTCCGGCCGAACGCATTCCCGGCAACGACATTCTGCTTATGCACGAGCGGGCCACGGCGACAGTCAACGCCCTGCGGGAAAGAACGATGGAAGGGCCCGTGATGTTCGAGTGCCAGACCTATCGCTGGAAAGAGCACGTGGGCCCGCACGAAGATTTCAAGCTCGGCTATCGCTCGAAATGCGAGGCCCAGCCCTGGATCGACAACGACCAGGTGAAGCGCGTGGCGGCACTCATCGCGGCGTCGAGTCGTCGTGCAATTGAGGCCGAGGTCGAGACAGAAATTCAATCGGCCGTCGCTTTCGCCGAAGCCAGCCCATTCCCGGACGTCTCCGAGCTCATGAGCGATGTGTATCACAGCGTCCCCGAAACCGCCGTGCAGAAAGCCGCCTGACATGGAATCCACATTATCCATCGATCAATATGCCCCGTCTCCTGCATCGACGATCTGCCGGTCGGGCCTGACGAATTCAGGAATGACGTCGCGGGCCGAGCGGACCTTGTCGTATGTCGATGCCGTGCGGGAGGCCACCGATCAGGAGATGGAGCGCGATCCGGCAGTGGTCGTATTCGGTCTGGACGTCGACGATCCCAAGGCCATTCAGGGAACGACGCGCGGCCTCGTGGAAAAATACGGCCCCGAGCGCGTGTTTGGCACGCCTCTTTCGGAAGACGCCATGACGGGCGTGGCCGTCGGCCTGGCCCTGGCGGGACTGCGCCCCATTCACGTCCATATCCGCATGGACTTCCTGATGCTGGCGATGAATCAATTGGTGAATGTGGCCGCCAAGAGCTCGTACATGTACGGCGGGCGGGTGAAATTGCCGCTCGTCATCCGTTCGATGATCGGCAAAAGCTGGGGGCAAGGAGCTCAGCACTCGCAGGGGCTGTATTCGTTCTTCATGCACGTCCCGGGGCTCAAAGTCGTCGCGCCCACGACTCCCTACGATGCCAAAGGATGTCTGACCGCCGCCATTCGCGACGACAACCCGGTGATGTACGTCGAGCACCGCATTTTGCACTTCCAGAAGGGACCTGTCCCCGAAAAGTCGTACACGGTGAACCCGGGCAAGGCCCGCATCACCTCGCCTGGAGAAGATGTGACCCTGGTGGGCATTTCGTACATGCAACTGGAG
>DATGKC010000090.1:0-4536 GCA_035294845.1 Planctomycetaceae bacterium
GCCGTGGAAATCTGGCGCGGAAACCATCTGGCCACCTTGCCTCTCAAATCCAGCGCGCTGGTTGTCCCTGACGAGGGGCTCGTTTATTTGCAGTCGCCTCGGCGAATTCTTGGCGGTTGCATGTTTCCCGCCGACGGCGTCGGCAATCTTGTCGCCCGGCCCCAGGGAGAGTGATTGCACGGTCCATTTTTTGATTCGAGCTCGTTTCCGACGGAAAGGAAGTCCGGCATGAAGCGTTTTCTTTCAGCAATGACAGGTTTGGCCCTGGCGGCGTCCGCGAGCGGATGCTGCTGCGACTGGTGCAATTGGGGCTGCAATCCCTGCGCGCCCTGCGGACCCAGAGGCTGCGCTCCGACATATTATGGGGCTCCGCCGGCAGCCACATTTTTGACCCCCGCGACGGCGCCGGCCATTGGCCTTGCCCCGACAACGACGAGCGCCATGCCGGTGACCTACTACGGCGCCCCCGTGGCGACGGCGGCCCTGGTTCCGGTCGAATCCCTGCCGACTTACTGAACCGTCAGCGCAAGTCAAAGAGATCACGAAGCGGCGTCGCGAAAGCGGCCCGGCGCCCACAGGATGTCGCGCGTTCCATCGTCGTTCCCGACTCGCGCCAGAACAAACAGCAAGTCTGAAAGGCGATTCAGATACATTTGCACCTGGGGATTGATGGCTTCGAATTCGGCGAGCTTCAGCACGTCGATCTCGACGCGACGGCAGACTGTGCGGGCATGGTGCAGATGAGCCGCTGCCGGCGTACCACCCGGCAATACGAAGCTGGAAAGCGGTTTGAGCCGCTCATTGGCTTCGTCGATCCAATGTTCGAGCCGTTCGGTTTGAGCCGCCGTCGCGCGCAAGGCCGGTTTCTCGCCCGGTTGATTGCTCTCGGGAATGCACAGGTCCGCCCCCAAATCGAATAAGTCGTTCTGGATTTCCCGAAGACGCTCGGCGATCAATGCGGGGAGTTGGGCATTGAGCGCCATTCCGATGACCGAATTGAGCTCGTCAATGCCGCCATAGGCGACGATTCTGGGATGCGACTTGGGCACGCGCGTGCCGTCGCCCAGGCCCGTGGTGCCGTCGTCTCCGGTGCGAGTGTAGATTCGGTTGAGGTAGACCATGTTTAAAACCCGCCGCGCGCCGCGGCGCGTCGCATTCGTCGCGCGGGCCGGGCCGCTGCTCCCGGCGGAGCTTCGGCGGGAGATTTGATAAGCGCCTGAAACTCGGGCAATTCGATGAACGATTTGAGGTCGGGGTCTTTCTTCATCAATTCGAAATCCTGAAAGCCCGCTTCAATCGATTTTTTCAGGTCGGCCAGCGCCGCCTGCTTGTATTGCTCGAGCCTTTTGTCGCGGTCTTCGGCCTTCTCGTCTTTTTCTATGTGCTCGAAAGCGCGGCCGTAAACGCACGCCGCGTTGTAATTGAACATGGGATTGTTCGGGAATTTCTCGCGGGATTCCTCGAGTTTCTGCACGGCCTGGGCCGGCTTGCCGTCGGCCATCACCATCACCAGGCACATGCCGGTGAGCGCCAGGCTGTTGTACGGGTCTTGTTCATAGGCCTTGGCGAAATCTTTGCCGGCGTCTGCGTATTTTTCCTGGTGCAGCAAGGCGTGGCCGCGTCCGGCGAAGGCGTCGGAAAGACTCGGGTCGAGCTGAATGGCCGTGTCGTATTGATCGATGGCCTCCTTCCATTTCGACTCGTTGATGAATTGCTGCGCCTGAAAGACGTGCTGGTACCCGGGCGATCGCTGCCGCACGACCTGCAGGGCGTTCACCGCGAAATTGCGTTTTTCCGGATTCCCGGAATCGCGCGCCTTGAGCAGGGCGGCGCGGGCCGCCGGCGTGGCAACGCCGGCCAGTGCATTCGAGAGGTACGACCAGGTAAACGAGTTGCCCCCGTTTTCAAGGGCTTCAATCATGATCTTGACGGCCTCGGTCCCGCCGTCTTCCTGCAAGCCCTGCACGGCCTGGCCGACGAGTGCGGCATCTCCCGACTGCAAAGCCTGCGAAGCAAGCTGACGAAAACTCACGGGATCAAGCCGCAGCAGCGATCGCAACACCTCGCCCTTCTCTTGATTTTGCAGATTGGAGTACTTCTCGAGAAAGAACTTGGCCGTCTGCTCGTCGCCGATGATGGCCAGCGTTTGGATGAGCTCGTGCTTATTCTGTGTGGCGCCGAAGCGAGCCAGGAGCAAAGGCAGAGCGCGCTTATCTTTTACGCGGTTGAGAAGCTGCAGCATGGCCGTCGTAGCGGGGCTATTCTTCAAGTGCTCGAGCGTAAAATCGAGCGCCAGCTCTTCGCTTTCCCGGTCGGGGCGGACGGCCAATATGCTGAAGGCCTGATTTTTCAATGCCGGGTCGCTCCCCTTGAGGGCTTCGGCCAGCACCGAGAGCAGTTTGGGATGCCCCACCTGAACCAGTGCGTTCAGCGCTTCGACATTGAGCCCCGAACGCGCGTCCTTGACGAACTCATAAATCGACTCGGACCAGACCGGGCGCGGGTAAGACGCCAGAATTTTGACGATGTTCTTTTTGGACTCAGGCGTTTCGTTGGCCAAGAGATCGAGCAGCGCCTGGTGCGCGCTGGCATAGCGAGAACCGGCCAGTCCGGCGATCGCCGAGGCCGATACGCCCGAGATGTTCTTGCGAGCATACACCAAGAGCTTTTCGACCGCCTCCGGCTCTCCGAAGTGCGAGAGCGCCAGGAGCGCCGCTTGCTGAATCACCGGGTCATCGTCGTCGGTGAATTTGAGGATCACCGACAATTTGTCGCCGGAAAGCCGGCCGGCGCCCCCGGCCAGCGCCGCAGCCCGTTCGAGCCGGCTGCCGGATTCAATGGCCTGCAAGACTTCGTCGCGAGGCAGCACCTCATAGGCCGATCGCAGCGCTGCGATGACCGCTTCGACCTCGGTTTTGTGGATTCGCTGCGAGGCGACGGCCGCCGTGGCCGGCACGAAATTGCTGGGATACGACGCGCCTTCGCCGGTCGTCGAATTCGGCAAGTGCGCCAGATGCAATTCCCGTAGCGAAGCCGGCAGGCCCGGAAATTGCTGCTCGTTGAACTGTTGCGTTCGGCCTGAGCTGAGGGCCGAATTTTGCAGCCAGTTGGCAAGCGGCGGTTCCGAGATGCTGCCGCTGTCTTCCCAGACAATGGCGGCCCTGACCAGGCGGTCGGCGGCGAAACGATCGAGCTCTTCCACCAGGCTGCCCGCATTGACCGTATTGAGCGCGCCTGCGATGCGAATCAGCCCCAGGCTGCCGCGCGGCCCAAGCCGCTCGGTTTTCATGCCCAACACGTCGCGCTGCGCCGAATTGACGTCGATTTCTTTCTCGACGTCGCCCACGGTGAGCTGCAAAGAAAGAGGCGGAACATGACTTCCCGGCGGCAGCTCGGGAAAGAGGACCCACGTCGAACCTGTCCCGCCTACGGGAACGTTCACCTCGGCCGGCATGACGAGCGATCGCAACTGCATCGCCTGCTGCCCGATCTGAAACTGGTGGTACTGAAACTGCTGCGGCGCCGACTTCACCGAATACGTTTGACCATCGGAAACGAGTCGAATTTCGTCCCGCTTGAGCGTTATCGGCTGCTCCGTCAAATTGACCAGCGTCAGCTTGGCGGCAAAGAACCGCAGGTTGGTGGGCGAGCCATAATAGGCGCTGCCCAAGTAGAGCGAATCGAGCAGCGTGATCACACGTTGATCTCGTTTGTCGGCGGGAACCTTGCCCGACTTGATCCGCAATTCGACGAGCTCGCGCTCCAGCCGGTTCAGCCGCTCGAGAATCTGCTTGAGATCGGCAGGGGATTCCGCCGCATTTTTGGGGGCTTCCGGCCGGTTGTCGCGAGGCTCCTGGGACGCGGGCGGTTCAGCGTCGGGCGACGCGTCATCTTCGCCGGCGAAGCTGCGCAGCGGAATTGCGGCGAAACCGAGGCAGGCTGCCGCGGTTGCGCACAGCACGAATCGCTTTATCGAAAACATGGCCAGCGGCTCCGGCAACAAGATCTCCATCAGCAGTCTACCATGCCGCCGCGGCAGGCGGAACGCATTCACGCGTAAATCAGGCCGGCCGTGATTTCGAACCAGGTGCGAAATTCGGAACCGGGCGCCAGTGTCCTCCATCCGCCGTCGATCCCACGTTCTGCCAGATGAATTGCATCGCTTATGCAGGTGTAAGGCTCCAGGCACACGCTTCGTCCGTGCGGAGGCGTATACACCACCAACTCGCGAAATGCAGAGTCAAAAGTCTGTCTCACCTGCAATCCGGCCGCAGGGTCCATGACGACGGTTTCAATTTGTCGATCTCGAACGGCAAGGCTCGTAAATGCATCGTCCAGCTTCAGGCCTTCCAGCTCTTGACCTTCGCGCAGGTCGATTCGCCCCGAAGCCGGGCGCCGCGAACCGGTCGGCAGGCAGCCCACAAGCTCCCATTGTTCGGCAGCAGGCGCCTGGATCAGGCAGTCGCCGGGCCGGCTGCCGGTCGCCAGAGGCACGCGGAAATAGGGATGCGTTCCGAAACCGAACGGAAGCGGAAC
>DATGKC010000091.1:0-14350 GCA_035294845.1 Planctomycetaceae bacterium
GCTGCCGGCGACCCAATTCGAATGCCATAGAGCAGGGCCTTCGGATTACGCGCGAGGACGCGATTCGATCGTCATCGGCGATTTCGTATTCGCCCGTAAGAACGTCCATCACGAGGAATTGCCCAACGTGATCTGATTCGACTTTTGAACGGATGTCGCGCTCATAAATGACGTCGCCTTGGCGGGCGACATCCTCGGGATTCATTGGAGCTACCACGAAACTGCCTCTCCAGTTGCCACGAATGGACGAATGCCATTGTAGCAACGAGATTTGAACGGGAACATTCAATAATGAGCAATATCGGCTTCGGCATAGTGGGCTGCGGGATGATCGCGGCGTTTCACGCGCGGGCCATCAACGACATCCGCGGCGCTAAAACGGTCGCCTTGTTCACGTCGAATCCGGAGCACGGCCGGAAGGTTGCCGAGGTCGCAGCCGGCTGCTCGATCTACACCGACTACGCAAAGTTTCTCAAGCACCCGGGACTTGCGATCGTCAACATTTGCACCCCCAGCGGGGCGCATCTGGAGCCTGCCCTGGCCGCCGCCGCGGCGGGCAAGCACGTCGTCGTCGAGAAGCCTCTCGAAATCACTCTGGCCCGCTGCGACAAGCTGATCGCAGCCTGCCGCAAGAACGCCGTCAAACTCTGCACGATTTTTCCCTCGCGGTTCAGCGCGGCCAACCGCGTTTTGAAAGAGGCGATCGACGAGGGTCGGTTCGGCAAACTGACGCTGGGCGATTCCTACGTGAAATGGTGGCGGACGCAGCAGTATTACGACAGCGGCGGTTGGCGCGGGACATGGAAGCTGGACGGCGGCGGGGCGTACATGAACCAGGCCATTCACAACGTCGATCTCTTGCAGTGGTTCATGGGGGATGTCGCCGAAGTGTCGGGCTTCACAGGCACGCTGGCCCACGAGCGCATCGAAGTCGAGGACACGGGCGTGGCCGCCGTGCGATTCGCCAATGGCGCGCTGGGGGTCATCGAGGCGACCACCAGCGCCTTTCCCGGCCTGCTCAAGAAGACCGAAATCCATGGCGCCCAAGGCTCTGTCATCGTCGAGCAGGATGATGTGTTGCTCTGGCAGTTCGAGCCGTCGGCCCGGAAGGACGCGGCGATTCGCAAAAAGTTCGCCCGTCGAGTCGGCGGCGGCGGCGGGGCCAGCGACCCCAAAGCGATCTCACACGCTGGCCACTACGAGCAGCTTGCCGATTTCGTGAGGGCCATCAAAACCGGCGGAAAACCTCTGGTCGACGGCGAAGAGGGGCGCAAAAGCGTCGAGATCATACTCGCCATTTATCGCGCCGCCGAGTCAGGTCGCGCCGTCAAGCTGCCGCTGGGGCGCACTCCTCGCGGCTGCTAGCGATACGCGTGGATTTACAAATTGACTCACGTGGTATGAGGATTTCAACACGGAGGCCCACGCGGGCCTTAGTTACTGGCTTCGCGCCGTGCGCTCTCAAAGATCGAGCCCCAGCTCTTCGATCTTGCGGTAGAGACTCGACAGCCCCAACCGCAAGCGCTTGGCGGCTTCACGTTTGTCGGGCCATTGGCGCAGCACGCGGCTGATGTGCAGCCGCTCGTAATGCCTGAGAGCCGAACGCAGATCGTCGGTATCGGGCAAGATCTGACCCACGCCCAACAGGTCAGGCGGGAGGTCTTTGGGCTCGATTTGCGTCCCCTCGCACATGATGACGGCCCGCTCGATGGCGTTGTCGAGCTGTCGAACGTTTCCTTTCCAGCGGGCCGACATGAGCAGGCGCATCGTTTCGCTGGTGACGCCCGCCACGCGTTTCCCCAGCGTGGCCGTGTGCCTGGCAATGAAGAATTCGACCAACTCGGGAATGTCATCCAGCCGCTCGCGCAACGGGGGAATGCGAACCTTCACGCCATTGAGGCGGTAGAACAAGTCTTCCTGAAATCGCCCCTCGGCGACTTCCCGCATCAGGTCGCGCGTGGTGGAGGCGATGATTCGGGCCGCGACGCGCACCGGCTCGGTGCCTCCCAGTGGCGTGATCTCCTGGAATTCAATGGCCCTCAGCAGTTTCGATTGCGTCGCCAGAGGCAACTGGCCGACTTCATCGAGAAACACCGTCCCCTCGCCGGCGTGCAGCATGATCCCCGGCTGATCGTTCTGCGCACCCGGAAATGCTCCCTTTCTCTGTCCGAAGAGCTGGGCCTCGAGCAGCTCGACCGGCTGCGTGGCGCAGTGGACGGCGAGAAGTTTTTCGCGGCCCTTGGGACCCGAGCGGTGAATGACCCGCGCGAACAGTTCTTTTCCGGTCCCGGTTTCTCCTTCCAATAGAACGTTGCTATGCGTTTTGGCGACCTTGCGGATCGTGGCCTGCACGTCTGCAAGCGCCTTGCTGGAACCGACCAGCTCGTCGAACCGGTCTTGGCGCGACAGCTCACGTCGCAGCGACTCGTTCTCGATGAACAACTCGCGATAGCGAAAGAGCTGCTGCAATTTATGGTGCAGATCGTCGAACAAGACGGGCTTCACCAAATAATCATAGGCCCCCGCCTTGAAGGCCTCGACGGCGTTTTCAACCGTCGCGTAGGCCGTGATGATGAGCACGAACAGCTCGGCGCTCATCTGCTTGAGCCGCTTGAGAAGCTGAATGCCGTCGCCATCCGGCAGCCGCACGTCGCAGATCGCCACGGCAAAATCCCGCTGCCTGACGAGAGCCAGGGCTTCGGCGGCCGTCGCGGCCTCGGCGACGAGAAAGCCCTCGCTCGTCAGAAACTCCCGCAACGTATGGCGGATGATTTGTTCATCTTCGACGACCAAAACGTGACGCGCGCTTTTCACGGTGAGCTCACCTCGGTCGACACCAGGGTCGGCTGTGAAACGTCGGGATGCCGCCGCACATTTTCGCAAGTCAGAAACACGGTGAATTTCGTTCCCGCCGGAGATGTTTCCGAAAGCTCGATGCGGCCCTCAATCGCCTCTTCGATGATATGCTTGCACACGAACAGGCCCAGCCCGGTTCCCGTTTCCTTGGTCGTAAAATAGGGCTGAAACACGCGCGCCCGGTTTTCCCGGGAAATCCCGTGCCCGTCGTCGCGCACCGCGACTTCGATCCACCCCGACACGAGCGCCGTCGTAATTTCGATCGTGCCCCCCTCTTCGGTCGCGTCCATCGCATTCAAAATCAAATTGAGGAATACCTGCACGAGCTGATCGCGGACGACTCGCAATCCGGGAAGCCGCTCGGCATAGCCGGTCACGATCCGCTTTCCCTTGGTGCGCTTGTAATACTTCGCAATGCTGAGAGCCGCGTCGATCAGGTCGTGCACGTCGCACATGCTCTTCTGGCTGTTCGCCGGACGGCTGAAATCGACGAGCTCGCGCAGCGTTCCCTGGATGCGGCGCAATTGATCGTCGACCATTTGCAGCCGCTCGCGGGTGTAGTCGTCGTTGGGACGGCGGTTGAGCATCTGCACAAGCGAGCTGATGGCCGCCAGGGGGTTGCCGACCTCGTGGGCAATGCCGGCCGCCAACAGGCCAAACGCCGCCTGTTTTTCCTGTTGAACGACCAGCGCCTGCGACTGCTGCAACTGGCTCGTGCGCTGCTCGATTCGTTCCTCGAGCTGGGCCTGGTTCTGCTGCAGCGCCTGGTTCAATTGCGTCAGGCGCCGGCCTGCCGCTTTAAGCAGACCCGCCAGCGACGTGCAGGCCCAGGTCACCCAGCCCATCGAAACCAGCATGACGAACAGCGTCGCCAGCCCCTTCGATTCGAGCTGGCGGCTGAAGAACAGCTCGCCATAACTGATGCTGTGCAGCACAAACGTGGCGAACGTGACCGCGGGCGAGCACCGCATGGCGCACACCAAAAGCGACAGGAAATAGTAGAACCGGAACGGGCTTTCCAGCCCCTGGTCGAAATAGCACAAAAGGCCGATGAACACGGCTTCCATGAACGAAATGATGAGCGGCCAGCGCGTCAGAAAGACTCGGCCCCGCAGGCTCACGAGCGTATCGACCAGGGCATACACGGATCCCAAAGTCAATATGGCATTCATGACGGCGCGGTGGCTGTCCGGCGGCCGATCGAGAACGTTCACCAGCAAATAGCCGGCCACGACTCCGAACCAGCGGATTTTGACCGTGATCGATTCGGCGGCCAGTTCCCAGCCGGAAGGATCGCGTGCAATTGTCGTCAGGTCCGCCATGCTCACTGGCCCCAAGGGGCTCGAAGTTCACTATAGTTCCAGAGAATTCCATTATAATCAAACATCGGCGCGAGAGTGGATGGTGTGGACGGCCGTCCGGAACCTGCCTCTCTGGCAACTCGCCTTATGGCGCTGTATTCTCAAGTTTGGTCCCTTCTCAGGTTTCTACGGATTCCATCGCGAAATCTTCAGGACGATCGGCAATATGGATCTTCCCACGTGTCCATCATGTAAGCAGTCGGTGCTCGACGACGATGCCGTCGAATGCCCTTTCTGCGGTTCTCCGATGAAAGGCAGCGCTGCTTCCTCACAACGCGCAGCCTCGCCGGGCGGCGCCAAGTTGCCGCCGGCGAAACAAGCGCCGGGCGCGCCGGCAGCGCGAGGCACGGCGGTCAAGGCGGCAAGTGCGGGCGGGAGATCCGGGGCTGAGGCGGAAACGCCTGCGTCGCCCGCAGCGGATGACGATCCGTTCGGCGTCGATGCCTCGGTGGGGGCCAACGCCATACCGGTCAGCCGCCAGCAGGGGCCGGGCAAGACGCTCGAAGTGACCTGCCCCATGTGTGAAACGAAAGGATATGTGGCCCCCAAGGCCGCTGGAAAATTGGTGAAGTGCTGCAATCCCAATTGCATGGTTCCGACGTTCACCGCGCCCATCGTGAAAAAGGCGGAACCTGTGGCGCCGCCTCCGGCGCCGAAGAAGAAAGTCCCCTGGGTTTACGTGATCGCCGGGGCTGCCGTAGTCATCATCGCCCCCGTCGCCATCTGGTTCATCATGCAGACCGGGCCGACCGAGATTCCCCCGGGGAGCCCGCCCTCTATAACCACGACTCCTCTCAACGATCAAGGTAAAAGCGCCGAGGCGATTGCCCAGAGCGAGGAAGGCGACAATCACAAGGCCGAGCGGACGGATGAAACCGTCGCGACTCCCAATCCGCGAGACGAGTTGGTCAAGTCGGCGCTCAATCGGCTGGCTGAACTCTCGATCAACACGAAGCCCAATCGCAGATCGTTGTTGCGACGATTGGCCGCGACGGCTTATCTGCACGCCGGCGACATGAAACACGCCCGCGACGAATTGGACGCACTCCAAAAAGCCAGTTCGCCTTACGAAGGCGTTCTTCCGCTGGTAGACCTGGCGTGGAGCAAACTGGCGGCCTCGCCGGACGAGTTCAAACGTGCCGCGGAAGAGGCCCAAGCCCTCGCGCTGAAGCTCCCCAAACGCGGGCGTTACGCCACCGAAGCGGCCGTGGCGGCGGCTCCTTTGCTCGTCGTTTCAGGCAAAAATGCCGTTGCCCGCCAGCTTCTCGACGATCACGGCAATGCCCCCTTGATCGAACAGTTGGCCGCGGCATCCCGCGTCGTCATCGACAATCAGACGTATGACTTGAACACTACGTTGATCGGACGGACTGTCGGCGACTGGCAAGCGCCGATGGAAACGGCGGTGACCCTGATCCTTGCCTCGCACGGGCGCTGGGACGACGCCTTCGCCTGGGCCACCGATTCTGCCGCGAATCCGGTGACAAGAATTGAAGGCGTGATCGTCTGGGCCGAGAGCTTCGCGCGACACGCGGTTCCAGCGCAAGACGCGGCCGGCTTTGAGCGGGCGCTGAAGGCCGCCGATGCGCTTTCGGGCGGCGATGAAATTGCGGCGGCGGGCAAGGTGCGGCTCCTTGCCCGGCTGGCCGACGTCAAACTGTCTGCCGGCGACAAAACCGCGGCAGAAGAGCTGCTCGGCGAGGCTCTTGCCGGCATGGCGGCACTGACGCCCGACTCGCCCCTCATTGTCCACGGCGCAAAACCACTGCTCGATCTGAAGCTCCGCGACCCGGTTCCACTCAAACAAGCGGCGCTGGCGGCCACCGAAATTGCGGGCGTACAAACGCGATTGGGGCGCGTCAATGCGGCGTGGGACAATGTCCTTTTGGCCGTGCGCTTTATTCAAGGAATCGGCCTCTCAATGGGGGCCATGCAAGAACGATCTGAGCAATTGCAACGCGAGCCCGACAAAATTCGCAAGGAACTGAAAGCCGCCATGGCGCTCAAACGGGACGACGAGGTCCGCCGGGCATTCAACCAATATAAGGAGAAGGCCAAAGATGTTTTCGCGGCGACCATGAATCGATTTCTTTCCCAAACCGTTGTGTTCGAGTCGGCGGCGAAGTTCGGACTGCTCGATCAAGTTTGGGACGAATTGCAGGTGCTCGATCGCAAGCCCGACGTGCAAGAACGCGAGCGGTTTCTTTTCACGGGATTGCCGCTGTTCGTCGCGGCCCGCTATGAAGCCGCTGGAAACGAAAAGAAAAAAGAGGAAATCGAGAGTCTCGTCGAACCTCGAGTCGACCCGGCCGACCCGACTGTCGTCCTTCCCGTCACCGAGCGACTGGTGAATGCCGGCGATATCGCCGCTTGCGTCGCGCAGCTTAACGCCGTCATGAAGGACGATGGAACGCTGCATGAATGGACCATGACGCTCGCGTGCAAGCTCGTTAAGGCGGGCAAAATCGGCGATGCGGCTGCGCTGTGCAGCGGCATCAAAGACGTGGCGCTTCGCGAAGACGCGCTGTTCCTCACGTCCGCTTTGGCGGCTCGTCTCGGGCACGGCCAGGAGGTCAGGAAGGCGTCGTCGGGGCTGAGCGGGATCGATTCGGCAGCGGTCTCTTCCGGCCTGATTGCAGGCCTCTCCGCCGTGCCGGCAGGGAAATGAGGGCGACTGGAAGATGATTCGATTTCTCAAAACTTGCAGCAGTGTGGGCAGTACGCTTTTGGCACTGGCCTTTTTGCAAATGCCGACAACCGCCGGCGAACTGCCGCCGGCAGGCGACTTGAAACCGAGCGCCGATTTGCCGGACCCGTTGACTCTGTTCGACGGATCAAAAGTCGCCGGCCGCGAAATGTGGATGAGTGCCCGCCGGCCCGAGCTCATCCGGCTTTTCCAGCACTATATGTACGGCCGGCCGCCCGCTGCGCCTCAGTCGATCGAAGCGGCAATCGAGCGCGTTGACAAGAATTATTTCGGCGGAAAGGCGACCAAAAAAGAGGTGACGATTTCGTTCGGTCCTCAAGATGCACCGAAAATCCGCTTGTTGCTCGTGGCGCCCAATCGGCCTGCCGGGCCGAAACCTGTCTTTCTGGGAATCAATTTCTGCGGCAATCACACGCTCGTCGATGATGCGGCGATCGCCCTGCCGGCGTCGTGGATGCCCGAATATTGTGCCGGCTGCCGCGAGAACCGGGCGACGGATGAGGGACGCGGTACGCAAAAGGATGTCTGGGCGATCGAGCAAACCATCGACCGCGGGTATGCGCTGGCTTGTTTCTATGCCGGCGATGTCGACCCCGACCGCAATGATTTTAGCGACGGAGTGCATCCCTTTTACGCGGCTGCGGGCCGCGGACCGCACGATTGGGGCACTATTGCCGCCTGGGCCTTCGGAGTGTCTCGCGCCGTTGACTATCTGATCACTGACGTCGACCTCGACAAGAGCCGCATCGCGGTGGTCGGTCATTCGCGGCTGGGCAAGACGGCGCTATTGGCCGGCGCGCTCGACGAGCGAATCGCGCTCGTCATTCCGCATCAAGCGGGATGCGGCGGCACCGCTCCCAGCAGGCACCAAGTGGGGGAGACCGTCAAACAGATCAACGACCGGTTTCCCCACTGGTTTTGTGACGAATTCAAGCAATTCAACGATCACGTCGAACGCCTGCCGTTCGACCAGCATTGTCTGGTGGCCCTGTGTGCGCCGCGCCCGGTGCTGCTGTCAAACGCGCAGGAAGATACCTGGGCGGACCCCGAAGGACAATTCCGCGTTTTGCAGGCGGCTGATCCGGTCTATCGCCTGCTCGGTTCAAAGGGACTCAGGGCCACTCAGATGCCCGAGCCCGAGCGGCTCGTGGATAGCCCTTTGGGCTACTACATTCGCCCCGGAAAGCATTCGATGACCGCTTCCGATTGGCGCGTATTTCTCGACTTCGCCGACAGAAATCTGCGTTCCAAGCCCTGAGCGAACCGGACAAACGCTTACTCGACGACGATTCAGCCTTGGCGCGTCTGCAAGAACAGAGCTTTCTTTTCACCCGGCAGCGTGAAATCGAAACCGCACGAGCGGAAAAACTCTTCGGAAGACGTGATCGCCATGACTTCCAGGATTTGTTCGTCGCGCGCCCGGTTGATGCACGCCTCGACCAGGCGCTTGCCCACGCCTCGCCCTTGAAAATCGGGCGACACGACCAGGCTTCGCAGCTCGGCCAGCTTGCTCGAATAAATCTCCAGCGCCGCGCAACCGACGATGGTTCCATCGGCCTCAGCCACGAAATAATTCGGCAACAGCAATGCCAGCTCGTCGATCGTGCGGGGGAGCAATTTTCGCTGCCTGACGAAAGGATCGATCAATTCGGACAGCGGCCGGATGTCGGCGCCCTGTGCGGATCGAATGACGATGGCTGACGGCGTTTCGGGCATTTCGTGCGGCAGACTTTCCGGCGGAGAATTGAGATTTTGTTTGAGCCCCCGGCAGACGTCCGGCCTGTTTCCGGCGGGAGACTGATTCAGTAAACTACGGCAAGGCCGATCTCATGTGATCGCCTTTTTCCTTGAATGACGCAAGAGTCCGTTGGAATGTTCGTATGAATCACGAAAAAAGCAAGACGAGTTTCGAGCGCGCCCGGCGGGTCATTCCCGGAGGGGTCAACAGCCCGGCCCGCGCCTTTGGCGGCGTCGGCGGCGATCCGCTGTTCATCGAGAAGGCACAAGGTTCGCACCTCTACGATATCGACGGCAATCGCCTGCTCGACTACGTTGGCTCCTGGGGGCCCCATATTCTCGGCCACAATCATCCCGCGGTCGTCGCCGCCGTCCGCGAGGCGCTGGAGCGCGGCACGAGCTTCGGGGCGCCCACCGAAATCGAGACGGCCCTGGCCGAAGCCATCATCGATGCCATGCCGTCGATCGAGAGCGTGCGGATGGTGAATTCCGGAACCGAGGCGACGATGAGCGCGATCCGCGTGGCCCGTGGATTTACCGGACGCGACGTGATCGTCAAATTCGCCGGATGTTATCACGGGCATGTCGATAGCCTGCTCGTCAAGGCAGGGAGCGCGGCCACGACGCTGGGCGTTCCTTCCAGCCCAGGAATTCCGCGCGGGTGCACAGCCGACACGGTTTGTCTCGAATTCAACAATCTGGAACAGGTCGAACAACTTTTTGTGTCGCGAAAGGGCGAAATCGCCTGCGTCATTCTGGAACCGGTGGTGGGCAACATGGGGGTCGTGCTTCCTGTCGCCGGATTTCTGGAGGGATTGCACGAACTGTGCCGCCGGCACGGTACG
The DNA here is from genome assembly GCA_035294845.1 of Planctomycetaceae bacterium. Taxonomy (GTDB): domain Bacteria; phylum Planctomycetota; class Planctomycetia; order Planctomycetales; family Planctomycetaceae; genus JACQFH01. Next base: position 9,507 of record DATGKC010000091.1, read on the forward strand.
CTCTTGATTTTCGACGAAGTGATGACGGGATTTCGCGTGGCCTACCGCGGAGCGCAGGGGCGCTTCGGCATCAAGCCCGATCTGACGACGCTGGGAAAGATCATCGGTGGAGGAATGCCTGTCGGTGCGTATGGGGGAAGGGCCGATGTGATGCGCTCTGTTTCGCCCGTTGGGCCCGTTTATCAGGCGGGCACGCTCTCGGGCAACCCGCTGGCTATGGCATGCGGCCTGGCGACGTTGCGCGTGCTCAAAACCGCCAATCCTTATGGCTCGCTGGAGAGCGAGACGACAAGGCTTGTCCGCGGGCTTTCGCAGGCGGCACAGGCGGCGGGAATTGCGCACACCGTGGCCAGCATCGGCAGCATGTTCACGCTGTTCTTCCACAATGCCCCGGTCATGGACTATTCCGCCGCATTGCACTGCGATACACGGCGGTTTTCACGCTATTTCTGGGGCATGATCGAACGGGGCATCTATCTGCCGTGCAGTCAATTCGAGGCGAATTTCGTCTCGGCAGCACATACTCCGGACGAAATTGACGCCACGATCTCGGCTGCACAGTATGTCTTAAGCCGACTCGCCTAGGCCGAAATTTCAGTTGAGGCCGCCAAGATCCAGCATTGCCCTGTTTGCCGAAATCGAGTAAACCTCGCCGCACTCATAGGTTAGGCGTCGAAAACTCGGCATTCCATGGGGTTACCAATGCTCAACCGCTTGCGTTCAGAGCTCCGGATGGCGTCGCGTGTCTACTTGCTTGCCGCTCTGGTGGCCGCGGCAATCCAGCCCGGACTCGTGCGAGCCGATGAGGAAAAAACCAAGCCCGAAGCCGCGGCAGAAAAGAAGCCGCCGGTCGCAAATGCCGCAATCGCCAGCCTTGTCGAGCCGCAACCTGACGCCGATACGGGATTGAATGTTCCGGACGGCTTCACCGTCACGCGCTACGCCGACGATACGCTGGCCCATGATATCTTCGCCATGACGATCGACTCGTTGGGGCGCGTGGTTGTTTCGGGACCGGGTTATGTCAAAATCCTGATCGACAGCGACAACGACGGAATCGCCGATCGGACGATCGACTTTGCCGAGGGCCCCCAGACGGGGGCTCAAGGCTTGTATTTCTACGGCCGCAATTTGCTGTGCACGGGCGATGCGGGTCTCGTTCACTACAAGGACGAAAACGGCGACGACCGGGCCGATGGCCCTCCGGAGGTGCTGCTCAAGATCAAAACGGGGGGCGAGCATTACGCACACGCCATTCGCCGGGGTCCCGACGGCTGGTGGTACATCATCGCCGGCAATCTGGCCGAAGTCACGCAAGGTTATGCGACCGAAAGCACGTCTCCCATCAAGACGCCGCACGGCGGCGTGATCTTGCGGATGAAGCCCGATTCATCGGGTGCCGAAATTTTCGCCGACAGCTTCCGCAATGCCTACGATTTCGATTTCGACGCGCAAGGCGAGCTGTTCGCCTACGACAGCGACAACAATCCCGACTATTCGCTTCCCTGGTACATGCCCACGCGGTTGTTTCATGTCGTTCCCGGAGGGGAACATGGCTGGATTTCGGAGAGCTGCCAGCGGCCGGACGACCTCTTGGATTCAGCGCCCGTCGTCGCCGCCACGGGCCGCGCCTCGCCCTCGGGAGTCGTGTGCTATCGTCACACTCAATTTCCAGAGAAATTCCATGGCGGCCTATTCGTTCTCGACTGGACGTTCGGCCGCGTGATGTTCGTCCCGCTGGCAAAACAGGGCGCTGGTTATGCCTCGCAAAAGGCCGCCGATTTCATCTCGGCACGCGGTCAAATGGGGCTCGCGCCGACCGATGTCGAAGTCGGTATCGACGGCAGCTTGTACATTTGCGTCGGGGGCCGGGGGACTCACGGGACAGTCTATCGCGTGAAGTACACCGGCGGCGACGAGCCGGCGGCCAAGCCGGCCCTTGTCACCGTTGCCGAAACAGACAGCTCGGATATGAAACTGGCCGCCTGTCTCGAAGCGCCTCAACCGTACAGCAGTTGGTCGCGCGCGCGTTGGGTGCCGCTCGCCCACAAATTGGGGAGCCAGGCGTTTTTGTCGGTGGCGCTCGACGAACAGCAATCCGCTTCGGCCCGCATTCGCGCGATCGAGATTCTCACCGATCAATTCGATGGACTTCCCGGGACCGCGGCGGAAATTCTCGCGCTCGTCAAATCGCCCGAGATTCGAGCGCGGGCGACCTGGTCGCTCGGAATTCGGCCGCCGCAGGGACTCTCGCCCGCCGTGCTCGTGCAATACTTGAGCGACGGGGATCCGCTGGTTCGCCGGCGGGCCTTGGAAGCAACGGCCCGATTGCCGGTCGATGCGAGCGTGCTCGTGCCGGCGCTGGCCCGCTGCACCAACGACGATGATCGCCTGGTGCGTCTCGCCACGGCCCGGCTTATGCCCCGGCTCAAGCCGGCGCAGTTCAAAGAGCTGGCCGATGCGGCCCGCAAGCTGAGCTGGAAAGCGGCCCTCACCACGACGCTGGGATACATCTGGCGGCGGTCGGACGAGTCAAAACAAAACTACAATCCCTACGCCATCGACATTGGCCGCCGGATCCTCGAGGGCAAGCATCCACTGGAGCTCAAACTCGAAGCGGCGCGACTGTTGCAAATTGCCATCGGCGATTTGGGCATGCAAGAACGGACCGCGGCGGTGTTCGATAATTACACGTCTCGCGACGATTTGACGCCGCACGAGCGGGAGCTCGACCCGCTGCGAATCACGCTGGCCAAGACGTTTCCCATCGGGCATCGAACGGTCGATCTGGAGCTGTCGCGCCTGGCCGCCATGCTGGCCCCCTCCAACGACGAGCTGCTCAGCAAGGTCCTTTCGAAACTGACGCTCGACAGCTCGCCCGTCGACGACATTCACTATCTGATCGTGGCCGCCCGGTTGCCGGCGACTCCGGGAGAAGCTCAGCGCGAAATCACGGCCCGTGCTCTGCTCGATATCGAGCGCAAACTGGCCGTCAGCCAGCTCTACAAAGATAGCGATTGGAACGACCGCATCGGCGAATTATACGCAGAGCTCGTCGTTCGCGACCCCGAGCTTCCCGGCCGAATCGTCGCCGACCCGGCTTTCGGCAGGCCCGGCCACGTGCTGTTCATGAAATCGCTGGATGAAAAACGACTTGCCGCGGCGATCGCGGCCTACACGCGCATCGTCAAGGCCGATCCGGCCTATCCCTGGAACAACGACGTGGTGTTCGTCGTCGGATTCGGCAAGACGCCCGAGCACTATGAGCTCGTCAGAAAACAATACGAGAAGTTCGAGCTGCGGATGGCCATTCTGATGGTTTTGGCGCAGTCGCCCGACGAACAGGATCGCGGCAAATTCGCCGAGGGCCTCGACGCGCCCCCGATCGAAATCGCGACGACATGCATTTCGGCGCTCGAGAAGCTGAAGGCGGCCAGGAACGAGGTCGAGCTGGTCGCTTTGGTCAAGCTGCTGAGGCGCCTGGGAACGGCGAAAAACGAGCTGGCGCTGCGCGAGCGAATCGTCAAACTGCTCGAGCGGAATACGGGTGAAAAGTTCGGGTTCGTGTTCGGCGCCGCGGGCTTCAAGCCCCAGCCCGAGGCGATCGAGAAATGGACCGATTGGGTCACGAAGAATTATCCCGATGAGACGGCGCGCCAGCTCGGCGGCGGGACCGGCCTTGCCAACTTGAAACAGCGCCTCGCCGCCATCGACTGGGATTCCGGCGCATACGAGCGCGGCCGCAAGCTTTACACGTCGCGCGGCTGCGCTCAATGTCATGGCGCGGGAAGCGGCCTGGGCCCCGATCTCGCCGGGGTCATCTCGCGGTTTTCGCGTGACGATTTGTTTGTCGCCATCGCCCTTCCCAATCGCGATGTTTCGCCCCGGTACCAGACGACCCAGATCGAAACGAAGGCCGGCAAGGTCTACACGGGAGTCATTGTGTACGAATCGGCCGACGGTCTGCTTTTGCGCAATGGCATCAACCAGTCGTATCGCGTCGAGACGCGCGACATCGAATCGCGCCGCATCTTGCCGACATCGCTCATGCCCGAGGGGCTGCTCAAAGACCTCGCCGACGCCGATCTCGCGGACCTCTATGCCTACCTCAAGAGTCTGGCCGCCCGCACGGCTCAGAGCGAGAAGGCCGATGAGCTCGATATTGGGTCCGAGTGAAGCGGCGCGCGGCGCGATCAGCCGCCGGCCCTTACCGGACTTGGATCGTCGTTGTCAATTTGCCGCCCCCGGGGGGAAGCACGACGTGTACGCGCCAATAACCGCCCCAGCGAATTTGTCCATCGTCGGGTTGCGCCATCATGCTGGCGTTGAGCTCTCGCGAGACGTCGGGCAGATACGGCTTGCCGTCGAGACCGTCGATCATGTGGTCAACTCCGCCGATCGCAATCGCAGTCTTGGGCGAGTCGAACGTCAATGTGGCCGCCGCGGCGCCGTTGGCGAATGTCATTGAACGCGCGTTCAAAATGGGCAGGCCGCTGGCCCTGTAGCCGAAGATCTGAGGCTGATTCGGCGTATTCCAACAAATATGCGGCGTGAGACTGCCGTCGCACTCGACTTCATCGACGACGGTGAATACCGGGCCGGACAGCGGTAAGAGCCCCGTGGGCCACTGCGATGTGACCGTGCGGCGCGAGAGCTTTACCATGCCGCTGTCGCCCGTCCACAACCCGGTGCAATCGCCCGCGTATGAGCCATTGGAATTCTTCGTCAGACTTCCCAGCGGCACAAGCTGCGGGTCGGCCTCCTGGATGTCAAACGCCAGCGTCCCCCCGACGGCTCCCGTGCCCGATCCCTTGACGAAACACACCATGTTCCGCTGCCAGGGG
>DATGKC010000092.1:0-2668 GCA_035294845.1 Planctomycetaceae bacterium
TTCCGGCCCAGAGCCGGAAAACGTGTCCGCCGGTCGGGCTTTTCCCTTGCCTTCGTGCGGCGTGCCTTGTTTCAATGGATGGGCCACGGTTGGTTCGCAAAGCGATGACGGAGCGATCTCGTTCCTCTTGCCGGAGAACCAGGGTCATGGCCGGTCGTTCATCTTGGAAGGGCTACCTCAAAATCAGCCTGGTTTCCGTGCCGGTCAAGGCGTATACGGCGACCAGCAGCGGCGCGACGATCGGCCTCAATCAGCTCCACGCCGGCTGCCATAGCCGCATCAACTACAAGAAAACCTGTCCCATTCATGGGGAAATCACGAGCGCTGAGATCGTCTCGGGTTATGAATACACCAAAGGCCAATACGTCGTCATCGACACCGATGAGCTGGAAAAGCTGCGGACCGAGAACGATCGCAGCATCAACGTCAACACGTTCGTCAAGGCCGACTCGCTCGATTCGGTCTATCACTCCGGCAAAAACTATTACCTGCTTCCGGACGGGCCGGTGGGCCAGAAGCCCTACCAGTTGATTCACGACGTGATGCAGACCCAGGGCGTGCAAGCCGTGGCGCAGGTCGTGATTTCCAAGAAAGAGGAATTGGTCCTCGTGCGGCCCATCGACAAATTGCTCGCCATGACGGTTCTCAACTATGCGGCCGAAGTCAAGGAACCGCATTCTTTCTTTGATGAGCTGGTCGAAATGGAAGGCAGCCAGCAGGAGCTCGACCTGACCACGCAGTTGATCGACGCCTTGACCGTCGACAACTTCGATCTCACCCAGTTCAAAGACCTGTATACCGAACGTCTGACGCAGTTGATCGAGACCAAGGTCGAAGGCAAGGAGCTCGTGGCCGTTCCCGCGGGCGAAGAGCCGCAAGTCATCAACTTGATGGACGCCATCAAGCAGAGTATGAAACAGATCAAGGTGCCCGGGCAGGCGCAGAAACCGCCGCGCAAGGCGGCGCCCAGCAAGACGGAACGACAGCCCGCAGCCGCAAAGAAAACGTCTCCCCGGAAACGAAAATCGGGTTAGTCGGGTAAATCGAGTCAGTCCGCGAGAGGGATCGAGAATGGCGGAGCCGCAGACGGAGCAGCGCACTTTTGCGGGGCGTCGCGTGGCCTTCACGGGGCGTTTGGCGGCGATGTCCCGCCGCACGGCAGCCGAAATGCTGGAGCGCCGCGGCGCGACGGTCAGCGAGAGCGTCAATCGGCAGACCGACCTTTTGGTCGTGGGCCGAGAAGGCTGGCCGCTGCGCGCCGACGGACGGCTCACCCGAAAACTGATTCGGGCCCGGACCTTGCAGCGCGTCAACCAAGCCCTGGAGATCATTCCCGAAGAGCAATTTTTGCACCGGCTGCAGGTCAACCCGCTCGAAGACTATGTGCTCCGGTCGTGCTCGATCGCCGAGCTGACGGAACTGCTCGATCTGCCGCGGAGCCGGCTGGAGTCGTGGCAGCGCGCCGGCGTGATTGTGGCCACGGAACGACGCGAGGGGCTTCCCTACTTCGACTTTCGCCAAGTATCGGCGATCCGTTCGCTGCACAGGCTGCTATCGGCCGGAGTCGCTCCGCGGCGCGTGGCGCGCAGCCTGAGCCAATTGCGGGAATGGATGGACGAGTTCCCCAGCCTCGATCTCTTGCCGGGATTGTTTTCTGACGGCAGCCGGTTTTTGTTTCGAACCGACGGCGGCAGGCTGGCGGAGACAACCGGTCAACTGCTGTTCGAATTTGACGCAGACTCTGAAGTCGCGGCGCTCCCCTTTTTGTGCCGGGTCGATGCCGATACGACATTCGCGGAAGCCATCCGCTTGGAAAAGGAAGGCCGTCTGGCGGAAGCGGCTGCCTGTTATCGAATGCTGTTGCACGAAGATGGCCTCGATGCGGAGGTCTGCTTCAACCTGGCCAATGTGCTGCACGCCGCGGGCGACAAAAGAGCCGCCATCGACTGGTTTCACGAGGCGGTCGCGCTCGATCCGGAAATGACGGATGCCTGGAACAACGTCGGAAATCTGCTCGCTGAAATCGGCAATTTGGCGGAGGCCTGCCGGGCGTATCGCCGAGCGGTCGACGTCGAACCGGCGTATGCCGATGCCCATTATGGGCTGGCCGACGTGCTGGAGCAGCTTGGCCGCTGGGACGAGGCGCGCGGACACTGGCGAACATACTTGCAGATCGAGCAGGCCGGGCCGTGGGCCGATTATGCGCGCACGCGGCTGGCGAGCCACTCAGCCTGAGAACCGCTTACGGCGGCGCGCGCCCAACGTCTGCCGCACGCGCCCGATGTCGGCCCACGGATCGCTCGTGAGGCCCACCAATCGGGCTGCCAGATTCTGGACGGTGTACTCGTCAGGCCGCAGAGCGGGCGTCAGCTCGTCCCAGCCGATCGGCGTCGAGACCGGCGCGGCGTCGCGGGCGCGCGTCGAATAGGGGGCCACGGCTGTCGCCCCGCGCGCATTGCGCAGAAAGTCGATATAGATTTTGCCCGGCCTGGCGCGTTTCGACTGATTGACCGTGTACGACTGCGGATAGTCGGAAGCGAGGTTTTTGGCGAACGCCTGCGAATAGAGTTTGACCTCTGCGTAGGAATGCCGGCGTTCCAACGGCACGACGATGTGCAGGCCCTTACCCCCCGTGGTCTTGACGAACGCGACAAGACCCGCGTCTGCC
>DATGKC010000093.1:0-9645 GCA_035294845.1 Planctomycetaceae bacterium
CGCCCTCACGGCAAGGCTCAGCCCCGCCGAGTTGCGGCACGTCTTGCTGCACGAATTGGCGCACGTGCGGCGCCTGGACCTCGTGTGGGGCTGGACGGGCGAAATCGCGCGGGTCGTATATTTCTTTCATCCGCTGGCGCATTGGCTTTGCTACCGGATGCGGCTGGAACGAGAGCTCGCCTGCGACACGATCGCCATGTCGCTTTCGGGCCAGAACGCGAGTGAGTACGTGGCGACTTTGGTGCGCGTCATCAGTCATGCTTCGGAACCGACAGTCTTTAAGACGGCCGCCGCATCGGCGGGCCTGGACGGAGGCGCCTCGTGAACCAATCGTTCGGCCCGTGGTCGACGGCAATCGGCTCGGGGGCAGGTCACAATCTGAACACTTTCTGGAAAAGGAGACTCGCCATGCTGCCTTCGCTCAGTCGCACCGTGTCCCGCATCGCCGGCAGGACCGTACTCTTCGTGGCGGTTTTGGGAATCGCTGGCTTGGCGCTGCCGACGTTGAAATGGACGACCCACTCGCCGCTCAGCGCTCCTGCGATGGCCGAAACCGGCGCGGAGGGATCGGCTGAGGCCGAGAAGAATGCATCCGGTTCCAAGCCGCGCGAAGAGCCTGCTGTCGGATCGAAGACGCGAGAACCTGCGAGCGGGGTCGAATTTCTGCCGCGACCGACGAGAACGGAGGAGAAAATCGTCGAGACCTTGGAAAAACCGACAACCTGCGATTTTCAGGAGTTGCCGCTCGAGGAAGCGCTTACCTATCTGAAGGACTACCACAACATCAACGTTTGGCTGGACAGGAACACGTTTGCGGACGAGGGCGTTGCGTTGGAGCAGCCTGTCACGCTGAAGCTCGCTGGCGTGCGACTTGAGTCGGTGCTGCATCTGCTGCTGGATCGCCTCCAGCTCGTCTTTGTTGTCGAAGACGACGTGATGAAGATCACGACAAGAGGGAAAGCAAAAGAAACCCTGATCACTCGCACCTATCCGGTGCGCGATCTTTATCAAGGCCGCAACAAACTCGAAGTGCAGATTTCGCGGACCTCATCGAAAGACTCGTCAGGCACTTCGTCGTCGTCCACAAGCTCGACGGCCAAGTCATCAGCCGATGGGAATTCGGCGCAGAAGCAAGAAACGGCTGACAAGAAGGCGGGGGCGGACAACAAAAATGCGACGAAAAAAGGTGGGGGGCCTCCAAGCCGTACATCGGGTCCTGTGAAATACGCCGACTTGGAACAAGCGATCACAGACACTATTGAACCCGATTCATGGGAGGAGCTGTCGGGTCCGGGGTCATACACGTACGTCAAGGAGACGGGGTGCCTGGTGATCCGGCAGACGTGGTCGGTGCATCGGCAGATTCTGCAATTGCTTCGCGATCTGCGCGAAGCGAAACGCCCGGGGCAAAATTGAACCGCGGAGATTCATCGGTTCGATGTCGGATGTTTCGCGGATTGAATCGAACGAGTAAGATGGCATCGCAACAACGATGTCGTCACCCGCCGAACCCGCATTCCGATTTTCCCTCGAACACACCGACCGCGGCACACAGGCGCGGGTTGGCTCCTGGCATACTCCGCATGGTGCCGTGGCAACTCCGGCCTTCATGCCTGTGGGAACGATCGGCAGCGTCAAGGGGCTTGCGCCCGACCAGTTGCTCCAGGCCGGCGTGCAGATGGTGCTCGCCAATACGTACCATCTGGCGCTGCGTCCTGGCGCCGATATTGTGGCCGAGCTCGGGGGCCTGCATCGGTTCACAGGCTGGAAGGGGCCCATGCTCACCGACAGCGGCGGTTTCCAGGTTTTCAGCCTGGCCAGGCTCACGCGCCTCGACGACGAGCAGGTCGTGTTTCGTTCGCACATCGACGGCAGCCTGTTCGAGCTCTCGCCCGAAAAGGCCGTTCGCATTCAGGAACAGCTTGGGGCCGACTGCATCATGTGCCTGGATGAATGCCCCGGCCACGACGTGCCCGAAGAGCGCCTGTTTGAAGCTGTAGACCGGACGACTCGCTGGGCGATCCGCTGCCGGGACGCGCAGGCGCGACACGATCAGGCGCTCTTCGGAATCGTGCAAGGGGGCACGAATCGGCGGCTGCGCGAGCGCTCGGCCGAGGCGCTTCGCTCGCTGGAATTCCCCGGTTACGCGGTCGGCGGTTTGAGCGTGGGAGAAGACGCCGCCGAGATGTACCAAACGCTCGATTGGACCGTGCCCCTGTTGCCTCCCGATCGGCCCAGATACCTCATGGGAGTAGGCCGTCCGATCGACCTGATCGAGGCGGTTCTGCGCGGCGTCGATCTTTTCGACTGTGTCTTGCCGACGCGCAACGGGCGCAACGGAATGGGATTCACGCACGGGGGCATCATTCGCTTGCGGAACCAGGTTCATCAGCGGGACGAACGGCCGCTCGACGAGAAATGCGCGTGTCCGGTTTGCCGGCAATTCTCGCGGGCTTACGTGCGGCACCTGTTCCTGGCGAACGAAATGCTGGGTCCGGTTTTGTTGTCGTGGCACAATCTGGCGTATTATCAGCAGTTGCTGAGCGATCTGCGCGAGGCAATCAGGGAGGATCGGGCGGCCGAGTTTCGGTCGGTTCAGCTTGCCGGATGGGGAGCCAGTCTCTAAGATGCGCCTGTCCTGCCGGTCCCAAGGGGCGCTGCGCCTCCGAACGTGTGGCTGGATCACGCGGCGGGAAGCGAAGCTCGGGCGACCTCAGTCCCCGAACCGGCCGGCGAAATCTTGCCGGATCACTGTTCGATCACAGGGCATCACCACATGAATTTCTTGGCGATTGGAGGGCTGCTGGCGGCGGGGGACGACAAAGGCGGCGATTCGAATCTCTGGGCCTTTGCCCCTTTCATCCTGATTGCCATTATCTTCTATTTCCTCATGCTTCGTCCTCAACGCAAAGAACAGGCGAAACGGGAATCGATGCTGTCGGCGATGAAGAAAAACGACAAGGTGGTCACGATCGGCGGGATCATCGGCAGCGTCGCCAATATTTCGGCCGACGGGCAAGAAGTGACGCTCAAGGTCGATGACAACACCCGCATCAAGTTTCTCCGCAGCAGCATCCAGCGCATCGTCTCAACCGAGTCGGACGCCGAGAAGCCTGCGGAAAAGACATGAACGCCACGACGGCGTCACGCCGTAGCATTTGAGGAACGCATTGCATGAACTCGTTAGCCCAGTTTCTGAATATATTTTGCTGGTTGCTCGTATTTGGCGCGTTGCCCATTGCGCTGGGTATGGCCATTTGCCGGGCGTTGCGGGTCAAGGAATTTTCGGCGCGAACCGCGGGCGTACTCTTAAGCATCTTTTTAGGCTTCTTGCCATTTGCCTGGAAGATCGTGCAAGAAGAGCGATTCGCCTACCGCACCACTGCCAACACATGGGTCTCCGCCTCCGAAGTCGAAGACGGAACCGATCCGGAAACCAAACAGCCAGTGAAGGTCGATCGCAAGACTGGGCAACCCGTTCAGGCCATTCCCCTGGCCCCCGAGCTCATCAAAGAAGAGGACCATAAATGGGTCCTTGCCAAGGAGCCCGACATTGACGTCGTCAAAAAAACCACGTTTGATCTCGCGCGCTGGCAGCAGGCGCTGAGCTACGGAATCGACCTCGCCGGCGGGACGAACCTGATCTACGAGCTCGATGAATCGCAGCGCGGCGAAGAATCGATCGACAGCAACCTGATGGACCGCATGGTGGGTGCGGTGACGAGGCGAATCAACCCCGCGGGCACCAAAGAAATCGTCGTGCGCCGCATCGGGCAGATGCGCATCGAAGTGATTCTTCCCGGGGCCGATCCTGCCGTCGTCGAAGAGACTAAGAAGCGCATGACGGAGCTGGGAAGCCTGGAATTCTCGATTGTTGCCAATCGGACCGATCATGAGAACATTATTCGTGCCGCCAGAGCGACGCCGGGAACCGACGTGATCGTCAATGGCCAAATCGCCGCGAAATGGCGGCCCATCGCGCCAACCACCGACGCGAAGGGAAACGAGGTGCCGAACCACGAGTTCGACAACAACCCCGAGATCGCCGTCCGTCAGGCCCCCGGCAAACCTCCGGGATTCAATGAGATCTTGATCCTTTATGAGGCCGACGAAACCAAGCAGGTCACCGGGAAGCTGCTCAAACGGGCCAACCCCACGTATGACAGCAACGGCGCTCCTGCCGTCGGATTCCACTTCAATCAGGCCGGAGGCTATCGTTTTAACGAGCTGACCACGAATTGGAAGCCCACGAAGGACGGCAGAAAGCGGAGCCTGGCGGTGATGCTCAACAACGAGGTCGTCACCGCGCCGAGCATCAATCAGCCGATCAGCGACAACGGCATCATCGAAAGCGGCCGATTCACGATGAAAGAGGTTGAGCGGCTCGTCAACATCTTGAACGCGGGCGCCCTGCCGGTGCCGATCAAGAAGACGCCCATCAGCGAGTTCACGATCAGCCCCACGTTGGGTTTCGACGTGCAATCGAAGGGAAAATTCGCTCTGTGGGTCTCGTCGCTGGCAGTCATTTTGTTCATGGCGGGGTATTATTTCGTCGCGGGCCTGGTCGCCGACTTCGCGCTGTTGCTCAATCTGCTGTTCATCGTGGCGGTCATGGCCCTGGTGAAGGCGGCCTTCACGCTCCCCGGGCTGGCGGGGCTGGTGCTCAGCGCCGGCATGGCCGTCGACGCCAACGTCTTGATCTACGAACGCATGCGCGAAGAGCTGGCGCGCGGCGCCAGCTTGCGGATGGCGATCCATAACGGGTTCGACAAGGCGTTTGCCGCCATTTTCGACTCGAACGTCGCCACCCTCATCAGTTCGGTCATCTTGTACATGATCGGCACCGAACAAGTGAAGGGCTTTGCCGTTTCGCTCATCATCGGGCTGGCCATGAACCTTTATACGGCCGTGTACGTCAGCCGCCTGATCATGAATATTCTGGAGCGCTCGCGAACGATCAAGAGCGTCAAGATGCTGAGCCTGGTGAAACAAACGAACTTCGACTTCGTCGGCAAGCAGATGATCGCGTCGGTCGCCTCGCTCGCGCTGATTGTGGCGGGGCTGGCGGCCTTTTTCGTGCGCGGCCGCGCCAACTACGACATCGACTTTACCGGCGGAGCGTCGGTGACGATGCAGTTCATCGAACCGCTCGATACCGAAACGGTTCGCGATAAGCTGGAAACCAGCTTTAACAAGAATATCACGGTCGAAGAGCTGACTCCTTTTGGAACAGCGGCCAAAGGTCGTCACTTCCGCTTGCGCGTGGCCAACGAAGGGCGACAAGACATCCAGCAGAAAGACGTCGAGAAAAAGGTCAACGACACATTCCCGGGGATGCTTGTCAAGAAAATGCTGACTTACGGCAATATCGAGCCGATTCCCAAAGCCGATGCCGGCAAGACCGACGACGAAACAGCGGCGGCGCCGGCAAACCCCTATGCCGGCGGTCACCAGGTGGCGCTCAACTTCAGCGACGACAAAGGCGCCGAAACCGACATTGCGCCGGCTACCTTCGGGCGTTACGTGCAGGAACAACTCGAGTCCATGAAAACGTCCGAGGGAAAGCCGAAATACGAGCAAACCGAATCGCAATTCGCCCTCGAAGGGACCGCGGGCAAAGGCATGGGCATGGGCGAGGGAAAGGTCAAGACTTTTTCCCGCATGCTCTTGCGCGTCAGCCCGCAGGTCGCGGAAGAAGATTTGGCGGCGGCGCTTTCAGCCGTTCGATATCAGATGCAGAACACCCCCGTGTTCGACGAAGTCACGAGCTTCGAAAGTTCGGTGGCGGGTGAAACAAAACAGTCGGCGATCCTGGCCGTCGTCGCGGCGCTCGGCGCCATCGTGATCTATGTTTGGATCAGGTTTGAAAATCTGGTCTTCGGCCTGGCGGCCGTCGTGGCCCTGGCGCACGATGTGTTGGTGTCGCTCGGCTGCGTGGCCTTGGGATCATACCTGGCGACGGTTCCCTACCTGGGGCCGGCCCTGGGACTCACCGATTTCAAAATCAACATGGCCATGATCGCCGCGTTCCTGACGATCGTCGGCTATTCGCTGAATGACACGATCGTGATCTTCGACCGGCTACGCGAAATCCGCGGCAAAAACCCGCTGGTGACAAAAGACCTCATCAATTTGACGGTCAATCAATGCCTGGGCCGCACGTTGCTGACCGCGTTCACCGTATTCATCACCGTCGTGATTCTGTATGTGTTCGGAGGCGAGGGCATTCACGGGTTCGCCTTCTGCATGGTGGTGGGCTCGATCGCCGGCACCTATAGCACGGTTTATATCGCCAGCCCGCTGGTGCTGTTCTTCATGAAGCATGCCGGCCCGGCCGCCGGATTGCGACGCGCATAAGAGCGTCAACTCGGCCAACACTGGTTGCCGCCGTCGACGCGCAGCACCTGGCCGGTGACGAATGCGCCCAAGGGGCCGGCGAAGAAATCGACGACGCGGGCGACTTCGTCGACGAGCGCCACGCGATCGAGCGTGCCTTCGGTGATGAGTCGCGCGGGGTCGACGTAACGCGATCCCAGGTACCTTCCCGTCCGCGTATCGCCCGGGGCGAGGCTATTGACGTTGATGTTGTATTCCCGAAGCTGCATGGCCAGGCATCTTGTATATTCGACGGCGGCGGCCTTTGCCGTCGAATAGATAGCCTGCTGCGCGAAGCCCCGGAAAGCGGCGATCGAGCTGATGGTAATGATCCGCCCGCTCCGGCGCTCCATCATCGCTTTGGCTGTCTCGCGGCAGACGAAAATCGTCGAGAGCAGATTGCGATCGAGCACTGCCCGGATGTCTTCTTCTTTGATCGCAATGGCGTCGTTGGGATTGGGCTTTCCCCCGGCGGCGGCGATATCACCGCCGGCGTTGTGAACGAGAATGTCGATCGGGCCCAACTCTTCAGTCACTTTGGCGACGACCGCTTCAACATCCGGAACTTTCGTCAGATCGCCCAGGACGCGCGTCGTCCGCACGCCGAACTGCAATCCGACCTGCCGGGCGGTCTCAGTCAACGTTGTCCCTTCGCCGTATTCCGCCGGGCCCTGTTCGCGCATGCCGTGAATGCCCACTTTGCATCCCAGGGCGGCCAGCCGCTCGGCGAAAGCGCGTCCCAAACCCCTCCCCGCCCCAGTGACGAGAGCCGTCTTTCCTTCAAGATAACGATCGTTCATGGGAATCCAAGACGCAGGTGAATCGACAAGCCCAAGGGCTGCTTCCCGAGGGTCAGGGCCGCTCAGATCACTTTTCTGACTTTTTTTCGCCCGGTTTAGGAATAGGCAGCGTCCGCACGAATTTGTCTTCGATGCCGTCCAGCAGGAGATTGGCGATAACCGGTTCTGATTCCTTCATCGTCACCCACACAATCTGGTCGAATTCTCCGTCCGATTTGCCGCGGAGTTTCGAGGCGCCGCCGGTCGTGGCGAGCATGATATAGTCATGGCCGTTGCGATCGAAGCGGGCGTAGTTGTGCACGTGCCCGGCAAAAACCGTGCACTTTCGATTGCCGATGGCCCGTTCAATGGCGTTCCATCCGGTTTTCTCGTGATCGGCGTCGGGGAAGACCCAGGCCGGTTTGTGCATGAAGACAAATGTCCACCGCGCGTCCTGATTGCGATCGAGTACGCCGGACAGCCATTGTTGCTGTTCCGGCCCGAAGCGAAATGGGTCTGAATCGGGCGGGTCTTCGCTGTTGAGCGCCACGAACAGCACGTCGTGATAGCGGAACTCATAATACGTGCGCCCGAATTTTCGCCGCCAGTTATCGGCCATCAGGCGATTGGCCAGGTCGTGGTTGCCCGGCACATAAAAAAAGGGCATTTGCAGTTGCTGGATTTTCCCCTGAAATTCGGCCCATTCGAGGGCCCACTGGGCATTGTCTTCGGAATACCCCTCGATCAGATCGCCGACCGAAATGACGAATTCCGGCTGCATGAGGTTCAATTTCTTGACCGCCTGTGCAAATACGCCGGGCCTGTGCCCGCCGGTGCGGTCGGTGACGATCGCAAACTGGAAGTTGCGCTGCTGGTTATTGAGGCTCAGGCTCGTCCACGGGTTTTTGTCTTCAACCCGAATCTGCATCGGATCGGGGTCTAAGAAGCGAGCATACCCGGGCGCCTTTGTCGCCGACAACATGGCAGCCATTCCAGCCAGCAACAGAGCCATGAGGCCCAGAAGCAATCGCTGCATCGCGAACCCTCCCCAAGTTGCAAATTACCGCGCGCCACAGCCTACAAAACGCCCTGCCCCGTTGCAATGTCGGCGGCGACGGCGCAAATCGGCCGGTGAGTGCCATTTCTGGACGCTACCGGCGCGCCATCAGGCGGCCATCGACGAACACGGCTTCGACCGAGCCGGGAAAAACGACGCCTTCAAACGGCGACCATCCGCATTTGGTGCAGAGGTCTTCGCGGCAGATTGTCATAGGCCGGCTCAGGTTGAGAACGGTGAGCGAGGCGACGTACCCGGGTTCGATCCGTCCATACTTTTTCGGTGCTGTGTAGGGATTGACGAACCGGCCGGGATTCGACGAGCAAAACACAGCGGCCTGTTCAGCGCGAAAGCCTTGTTTCAATAAGAGCCAGGTCACGAACGGCCCATAGGTGTCCAGATGCGGCTGCCCCGAGACGCCGCGCGCCTTCTCGTCGAGCGTGTGCGGTGCGTGATCGGTCGCCAGATAATCGAGCGTGCCGTCGCGCAGCGCATCGAGCATGGCCAGGCGATCGGCAAGCGTCCGCAAGGGCGGGTTCATCTGCATGAGTCCGCGATTGGTTAAGTTGATGTTTGAATCGTCGAAATAAAGATGATGCGGCGTAACCTCGCACGTGACCTTGAGCCCCTTTCGGCGGGCCTCACGAATGAGCGGGAGCCCTTCACCCACCGAATAGTGACAGAGTTTTCCGGTGAGCTCGTGTTTCTGGATCATTCGCAGCGCGAAGCGGGTTGCCGAAACCTCGCACTCGGGCGGACGCCGCTGTTCATGCGTCGCCGCTTGTTTGTGGGCTTCGAGCAAAACCGGGTCTTCACAATGGAAGCTCACGTCGGCCCCTCGATAGGCCCCGAGCGTGGCGTCGAGCTGTTCGAGCGACGAAAAGAAAAGATCGCCGACGCTTGGCCCCATGTAGACCTTATAGGGAACAGCCGCCGACAACGGCCTCGTTCCAGGACCGATCCCCGCATAGAGCGTCACGTGAATCGGCACATTGCGAAGCGCCAGATGCGCGAGCTTTGCCTGGTACGTGGCGTCATCGACCGGCGCGACGCGGTTATTCGGCATGTCGGCCACGTGTACGACGCCGCCGTGAAGCGCCGCTCTCGCCGCGGTGCAAAAATCTTCTTTGTGCGTCTCGGCCTGGCTCACATCGTCGCGGGCATGAATATGAATGTCGCCCATGCCGGCGAAAATGAGGCAATCATCGCCGAAGCGATGATCGGCCGTTCCCAGCGATGGGCCGACCGCATCAATCGTGTCGCCGACAAAACGGACTTGGCCCGTGCGCACGCCCTCGGGACTGGCGAGTTGGCCGGAAATGATCATCGAGCGGGTTCGCGGTACGTTGGTTTGCATCAACAGGCGGCGCAGCATAGTCTATTATGCGGAATCGACCGCCCACCATCCAATGAGGAGCACCATGTTTCGTGCCA